>JANNMQ010000770.1:0-1720 GCA_031398045.1 Rubrivivax sp. | reverse complement strand
GGAACCCGGGCTGCGCTCGGCCGAGATGGCGGCGGGCCTGCTGCTGGTGGTGGCCGCGTGCCTGGCGCTGTCGTGGCGCGCGGTGTGGGCACGCTGGCTCTGCGCGGGCATCGGCGCGGCCGTGATGGCGCTGCCCTTCCTGTGGTCCACCGCCAGCGCCGCGGCCTACCTGTCGGACACGCTGGTCGGTGCCCTCATCTTCGGCCTTGCCGTGTGCAGCAAGCCCGAGCCCGGCTCGTCGGCGATCGCGGCCATGGCGGGGCCGACGGTGCCCCCGGGCTGGAGCTACAACCCCTCGGACTGGGCCCAGCGCCTGCCGATCATCGTGCTGGCGCTGCTGGGCCTGTATGTCTCGCGCTACCTGGCCGGCTACCAGCTCGGCCACATCCCCGAACTCTGGGATCCGTTCTTCGCCGGCTCGCCCACCGACCCGCGCAATGGCACCGAGGAGATTGTCACTTCCTGGGTGTCTACGTCGCTGCCCGTGTCCGACGCGGCGCTGGGTGGCTACACCTACCTGCTGGAGATCCTCACCGGCCTGGTCGGTTCTCGTCGGCGCTGGCGCACGGCGCCGTGGCTGGTGCTGCTGTTTGGCTTGATGATCGTGCCGCTGGGCATGACGACCATCCTGTTCATCGTCATCCAACCCGTCGTGTTAGGCACCTGGAGCACGCTGGCGCTGGTGGGCGGCGCGGCGGTGCTGATCCAGATTCCGTACTCGCTCGACGAGTTGCTGGCCACGGGCCAGTTCTTGCGCCGCCGCGTGCGTGCCGGGCAGCCGTGGCTGCGGGTGCTGTTCCTGGGCGACACCGACGAGTTACCCGCCGCTGACGACAGACTCAACGCCAGCGAAGACAGCGACGAGTTCGACCGACCGCTGGGCGTGGTGTTCAAGAGCACCGTGGGCGGTGGCGTCAGCCTGCCCTGGAACCTGGCCCTGGCAGGCTTGATCGGTCTGTCACTGCTGTTCACGCGTGTGACGCTGGGCGCAGAAGGGGCCCTGGCCGACGCCCACCACATCATCGGCTGCGCGGTGCTGACCGTGGTGGCCATCGCAGCGGCCGACGTGACCCGGCCGGCGCGTGCGCTGAATGTCGTGCTCGGGGTTGGACTGATGTTCCTGCCCCTGTTGTTCGACACCAGCACGCTGCAGTTCGCCGTGACGCTGGGCCTGGGGTTGGCGCTGGTGCTGCTGAGTGTGTGCCGCGGTCCAATCCAGGAACGTTATGGCGCCTGGGATCGGCTGCTGGTCTAACCGCCCCCATGAAGACTTTGACCAAGTCCCGTACGAAGACCGACCGCTTCGGCTCCATCGATCGCCGGGCAATTGCACGGCAAGGTGCTGATGGCGCCGGCGGTGGGGCACGACCCGCAAGCAGAGTTCACGCCGCCCGTCACACCGGCCGTCGTGGCGTTTGCGCGAGACATCATTCCAACCTTTGCGTTCGGCAACGCATCGACGATCCACGAGGTGGGTCGCAGCCCACCCGTCATTCACCCCCTGTCCACAAAGGAAGTCAACATGAAAGTTCAAGCCTACATCTCCTTCAGCGGCCGTTGCGAAGAGGCGCTCGAGTTCTACAAGAAGTGCATCGGTGCTGAAGTCACTGGCCTCATGCGCTGGAAGGAAAGCCCCGACGCGGCCATGAAGCCGCCGCCAGGCTTTGAAGACAAAATCATGAATGCCGCTTTTCGTATTGGTGAAACCGAGTTGATGGCC
>JANNMQ010000733.1:0-8259 GCA_031398045.1 Rubrivivax sp. | reverse complement strand
GTTGCGCGCCATTGCACAGTCGGTGCAGCGCACGTTTGGGCGCCCTGTGGAGGTGATGCTGGAAGGCCGTGTGCCGCACCTGCTGCCCGAAGCCGAGTCCATACCGGTGGCGCTGACCGTCAATGAACTGCTCACCAACGCCATCAAACACGGCCACGGCCAAAGCGCTGCGGTGCGCTGCACGCTGATCGGCCGCGACGAAGGGGTGTGCATACGCATCAGCGGGCAGGCCACGCTGGCGGCGGGTTTTGACCTCAAGCGGGTGCCCGCGGGTGTGTCGGGTCTGGGCCTGGTGCGTGCATTGCTGCCACGGCGCAGCGCGTCCTTGTCGCTCAGCCAACAAGGTGACGAGGTGGTGGCCGAGGTCGAGCTGCGCCCGCCGTCGGTGCGCTGGCCTGAAACCGAACCGCGCAACGAACACGATCAGCGACAATTGGAGTTATGAACATCACCGCAGCACCCGCCGTGCCCCCTGGCACTAAAGCGGCCCGCATTCTGGTGGTGGACGATGACCGCCTGGTGCTGGCCACGGTCACACATGGACTGAGCCAGGCGGGTTATGACGTGATTGACGCCGACAACGGCGATGACGCCATATTGCTGGCCCGCGAACACCGGCCGCAGCTGGCGCTGCTGGACATCCGCATGGAAGGCAAAAGCGGCTTCGACGTTGCCGAAACGCTGCGCGACGCCTACGGCATACCGTTCATTTTCCTGTCAGCATTTTCCGACCCCGCCACGCTGGCCAAGGTGCAGGCCCTGGGTGCGCAGGCCTACTTGATCAAGCCGCTGGATGTGGGCCAGATCGTGCCCAGCGTGGCCGCGGTGCTGGCCCGGCTGCAAGCCACCGCAGCGGCCAGCGCGGTGCTGCGGCAGCCGGCGGCCGTGCTCTTTGCCGATGCCACCGCCCCCGCAGCCCCTGTTGCCCCTGTAGCCGCTGCGCCCGATGCAGCAGCTGATGCAGCAGCTGAATCCGCTTCTGCCGTTGCCATGGCCACCGGGGTGCTGATGCACCGCTATTCACTGTCTCGCGGTGATGCTGCACGCCGCTTGCAGCGCCTGGCTGACGACAACAAACTCAGCCCGCAAGCGCAGGCCGAGCGGTTGCTGGCAGCCGTCGAAGAGTTGGCGCGTTCGGCGCTGTAGTCACCCGGGTCGCCGGGTTGCCGGGTCACCGGGCCGCAGCAGCCGTCCGTCAGCCTTCATCCAGCGTGAATGTGAAGGTGGCGCCACGCGCCGGTTCGGCTTCGGCCCAGATGTCACCACCATGACGGCGCACGATGCGCCGGGTCGACGCCAACCCGACGCCGTGGCCGGGAAATTCGCTTGCGCTGTGCAGGCGCTGGAAAACGCCAAACAGACGCTCTGCCGACCGCATGTCAAAACCGGCCCCGTTGTCGCGCACCACAAAAGCGCGGCCACGGCCAAGCCGAACCGCGCCCAGCGAGATCTGCGCCTTGGGTGTGCGCCCGCTGTATTTCCAGGCATTGCCCAGCAGGTTTTCCAGCACCAGGCGCAGCAGCGTGGGGTCGCCCGTGACCTGCAGGTCCGGTTCGATGCTGATGTCAACGTCGCGGCCCGGCTGCGCGCGCTGCAGCTCGTCGACCACATGGTGTGCCAAGCGGCTCAGGTTCACCGGCTGGCGGGTCAGCGGCTGGTTGGACAAGCGGGCCAGCGTCAGCAGCGCGTCAATCATCTTGTTCATGCGTGCAGCGGCACTGAGCACCCGTTCCAGATGGTCGTTGGCCACACGGTCGAGCAGGTGCCCATAGTCTTCTTTGACGATGCGCGTAAAGCCGTCCACCACGCGGATGGGTGCACGCAGGTCGTGGGCCACAGTAAGGCTGAAATTGTTGGCTTCTTCGCTGTCGGCTAGCGTGGCCGGCGCTGATGCAGCCGCGGTGGTGGCTGCCGTAGCCGCTGCGCTTGTAGCCATGGTTGCAGCCATGGTCGCAGCGGGGCTCGGGGCAGGCAAGGCGGCGGCGTTGGCTGTTGAAGACGCCGTGGCTGTGGGTTCAGGCACCGCCGCTGCAGCGGACTGTGTTGAACCATCCATGGCCCGTGCAGCGCGGCTGCTGTGCGCAGGCAGCGCCCGTGCAGTACCCAGAAAACCCGCAAAACGGCCTTCGTGGTCCAGCAGCGGCTGGCCGCACAGCAGCCAGGCCGTGCATTCAGTGCTGGCCTCGGTGCTGGGCTCTGTGCTGGCCTCGGTACTTGCCTCGGTACTTAACACTTGCGGCTGCAGTTGCAAATCTTGAAAGGCGCGCCGGGCCACCAACAGGGCCTGCAGGTCCGGGTGCTTGAACCAGTCCGGCGGTGTCGCTGCGGGCGCGGGCATGGGATGGGCAGCGCGGGCCCCCGCAACCAGGGCCGCGCTGGGCAGGTCGGTCCGCTGCAGCCAGGCTTGCTGCGTGTCGGTGCGCCAGACGGTGTCTTGCACAACACTCAGCAAGGCCGCGTGCCGGCTGCGGGCCTCAAAAAGTTCGGGTCCGCGCACTTTGCGTTCGCTCAGCCGGCCCAGTGCATAGGCGGCGATGGCCAGACCGGCCAGCGCCAAGCTGGCAAACCACCACAACGAGCCCGTGTTGCCGCCCTGGTCCGGTGCGGCGGCGCAACCGGTCAAGGCCAAGACTGCGGCCATTACCGGCAGCGCGGTCGGCACGGCTCTGCGCACAACCCTCACCATGGGCCAGCAGCAGGCACAGGTTCGGGAAGTGGCCTGCGGCCAGTTTGTAAGCGGCCTGTTTGCAAGCGACCTGTTTGCAAGCGGCAACCAGGTCCTTCTGCGGTCGGAGCGCTGGTCCATGGAGCACGGCGTCGACCTCTGATTCAACATGCGGCAAGATTGTACGGACGGGTTTGCCCCGTTCACCCCGCGCGTGCCGGACCTCTCAAGTCTGAACTGCCAGCGCCGAAAGACCGGCCAGCGCCTGCTGATCATCCAACTGGTGCACCCAGTGCCGAGGTGGCGCACGGCGACGCGTTTAGCATCGGCAGCGCTGGCGCGTGGGGACCACATGGTGCGTCGGCGGGGCCTTGAGGCCTTCAACAACACAGAACCTGGCATGGCAGAAGTGAAACAACCCGACCCGAACCCATCACGGCTCGATGCCCAGGCGCTGGACCGCCTGCGCGAATTGGACCCCGATGGCCGGCATGGCGTGGTGCAGCGGGTGTTGACAGCTTTTGAAGGATCGTTGGCACGCATGCGCACCGTGCTCGAAGCCCAGGCGCGGGCTGACGTGGCTGATGCAGGTGTTGTCAACGGCATTGCGCACACCTTGAAGTCTTCGTCGGCCAGCGTCGGCGCGCTGGCCCTGGCGCGGACCTGCGCGGAGGTTGAACTCCACCTGCGCCAGAACCCAGGTTGTGAACTCGCACCTGAAATTCAGCAGTTGCTGGCCGATTCAGCGGCTGCACTGGTGGCGGTTCGAGCTATGCTGCGATCTTGAAACAAATTGCAACGATCGATGTTGATCAAGCCGCCTGAAGACAGCCCTGTACCCAGCTCAGAGGTTGCCGAGGCGTACTCTTTTGGCGGCAACCCGCAGCCCGGTGGCCCGCAGGTGCTGTTGGTGGACGACGACGAGGTCAACCTGTTGTTGACCTCATTTGCACTGGGTGAGCGCGGTTTTAAGGTCAGGCCTGCGGCCAGTGGTGCGCAAGCTTTGGCAGCGCTGCACGACCAGGTGCCCGACATCATCGTGCTCGACGCCTTGATGCCTGACATGGACGGTTTCGAAACCTGCCGCGAGGTGCGTGCCACGCCCGGTTTCGAAAACATCCCCATCCTCATCTTGACCGGGCTGGACGACGACGCCTCCATTGCCCGTGCCTACGATGCGGGCGCCACCGACTTCTACGTCAAGGCGCCACAGTGGTCACTCCTCAGTGGCCGTTTGCACTACCTGCTGCGCGCTTCCAGAACACGCATTGAACTGGAACGCAGCAAGGCCAAACTGGCGCGTGCGCAAGACCTGGCCCGCATGGGCAGTTTTGACTGGCGGCGGCAGCGCGGTGAAGGCCTGACCATGTCGCAGGAAGCCTTGCGTGTGCTGGGCCTGGGCCCTCATGACGCTGTATCCCTGCGCGGCCTGGTGCGCATGGTGCAAAAAGACGAACGCAGGCTGCTGTTGCGCCAGCTGCACGGCGCGCTGCACCGCGCCACCACCTTGGCCACCGACGTGGCGCTGGTGCTGCCTGACGGCCGCCAGCGCATCATCCACGTTGAAGCCGAGCCGGAATTCAACGACCGCGGGCAGGGTGCTGGTTACTCAGGCATCGTGCAGGATGTGACCGATCGGCGCGTTGCCGAAGACAAGATCCGCCAGCTGGCCAACTTTGACGCGCTGACAGGCCTGCCCAACCGGCGACAGCTGATCTGGCGTGCTGAACGCGCGCTGGAACAGGCGCGGCGCATGCGCCATCAATGTGCGCTGCTGCTGATCGACCTGGACCGCTTCAAGATCATCAACGACACCCTGGGCCACGGTGCTGGCGACGATCTGCTGGTTGAAGTGGGCCGGCGGCTGCGTTCTTGCGTGCGCCACAGCGACCAGGTGATGGATGGTGCAGCCGAGAACCTGGGCTCGCGCTTTCACCGCACGCTGGAAGCGGTGGGGCGCCTGGGTGGTGACGAGTTTGTGGCGCTGCTGCCCGAGGTGGCGGACGAAGCGGACGCCCAGCGTGTGGCGCAGCGGGTGTTGGACAGCCTGCGGGACCCCATATTCGTCAGCGGGCAAGAATGTTTCGTCACCGCCAGTGTGGGGGTGGCGCTGTTTCCGCGCGACGGCAGCACGGTGGTGGACCTGCTGCGCAATTCTGATGTGGCCATGTATGCAGCCAAAGCGCAGGGCAAAAACGCCGCCACGGTCTACAGCCCCCTGCTGGCCGGCCGCGGGCGCGAAAAGCTGGAACTTGAAACCGCGCTGCACAAGGCCATAGAACGCGATGAAATGGTGCTGCACTACCAGCCCAAGATCGATGTGCATGGCGCCAAGATGGCGGGTGCGGAGGCGCTGATGCGCTGGCAGCGCGGCGGCAAGCTGGTGCCGCCGGGCGACTTCATACCGTTGGCTGAAGAAACGGGCCTCATCGTGCCGCTGTCGGAGTGGGCGCTGCGCGAAGCCGCCAAGCAGGCGCGGGCCTGGAAAGACCGCTTCGGTTTTGCTGACTCCATCGCCGTCAACATGCCCAGCCGCCTGTTTGAGCGCAGCGATCTGGTGGAGCACATCCACCAGTGCGTGACGGCCGTGAACGTGCCGCACCGCGTGATCCAGCTGGAGATCACCGAAGACAACTTGATGAAAGAGCTGCAGAACGTCATTCCAGCGCTGCACCGCTTGAACGAAATCGGGGTCGAGATCTCGATCGACGACTTTGGCACTGGCTATTCGTCGTTGGCCTACCTGACCACCTTGCCGATCTCTGAACTGAAGATCGACCGCAGTTTTGTGCGTGAACTGGGCATCACACCACAAAGCTCGGCGGTGGTGACGGCGATCATCGCTTTGGCGCGCAGCTTGGGTTTGCGCGTGGTCGCCGAGGGCGTTGAAACGCTGCGCCAGATGGAAGTGCTGCACCGGCTGGGCTGTGGCGTGATGCAGGGTTTTTTGTTCAGCCGTGCCGTGCCGTCGGCGGACTTGATGAGCTGGCTGGAACAAACCGTGCTGCCCCGCAAAGCGCCCTGGATAGCCGTGGCGCGCGGGGGCGAACACGCTGCCGACCACCCACGCGACTACCTGGGCGAAACCCCCGGTCGCGCAGTGGGCCGGCGATCAAACTAACGTTCATGATCAGGGGCTTCGCCCCGGATCGTGAAGGATGTGCACACCGATGCGGAGCGTTTCTTGAACGGCCGACCTTCAACCGGCCCCGCAGCCGGCCCTGTCCTCAGCCCAACCACCCCCAACGCCACCGATCTGGCCAAAGCGGCCTTTCGCCGATTGGTGCGGTTGCAGCTGGAACCGACGCCTGAGAACTATGCCCGCGCTTATGCGCTGGAAGCGGGCAAAGACCTCGGTAAGGAGAGCTTGCAGCAGGTCGGCCCAGGCCAGGGTGCGGCAGCCACCACGGGCGTAAACGAAGCCTCAGCGCCAACCAGCCCGGCCGCTGCATTTGCTGAAGCCGATGCGCTGGTCCGCACTGAAGCAAAAGAACAAGGCGCAGCCTGGGCCGCGCTGACCGAGCGGGTGGTGCGCAACCTGGCGCGCGGCGGCAAGCAGTGGACGAGCGCCCGTCGCAAAGAAAGCCTGCGCCGTGTGTTTGACGGCAGCCGCAGCGATGCCGCGCGGCTGCAGCAGCGGCTGCAGGGCCTGATGAAGGCCTGGGAAGACGACCAACCTGGCGATGATCTTGAACTGGTGGAAGGCCTGGAGGCCGTGGTGGACACGACATCGTCATTCGCCGCGTCCACCGCGGCACCCCTGTCGGGCTTGGGCGACCTGTCTGCGGTGGCGCCGTCCACCCAAGCCTGGGGTGATGTGGTGGTGGCGCTGGAAGGCAGTCTGCGCATGGCGCTGCCTGTGCAAGAGCCCACGGCCGCTGCGCTGGCCCAACGTCTGCAGCTGGTGGCACAGGCCCTGGCCCGCGACGGCGCCACTGACACGCACGTGGCCCAGGTGGATGCGCTGTGCAAACAGGCGCGCCTGTGGCTGGGCCAGCGCCACCACCTGGTGCAACAACTGGGCAAGCTGTGCCGTGAACTGGGTGGCGGCATGACCGAACTGGTGGAAGACGGCAGCTGGGTGCAGGGCCAGTGCCAGGCATTGGTGGCCTGTCTGGAAGGTGAGGCCGGAACCGAACCCCAACTGCGCGCCGTGCGCAGCGCCAGTGCGTTGCTGGCCGAAGCTCGGCAACGCCAGCGCGGTGTGCGCGACGAGCGGCAGGCCGCACAACAGGCGCTGAAGTCGCTGATCCAGAACATGCTGCTGGAAGTGGGCGAACTGGGCGATCAAACCGGCCGCTTCCAACTGGCCACCGCGGGCCATATGCAGGCCATCGAAGCAGCCGGCTCGCTGGAAAGCCTGGCTGGTGTGGTCAAGTCCCTGCTGGCTGACAGCAAGGCCGTACAGGCTGCGGTGCAGGCGTCCAGCGCGCGCTTGCATGCTGACCGCGACCGCGCCGGTGAACTGGAAAGCCGCGTGCGCGAGCTTGAAAGCGAGCTGCGGCGACTGTCCGATGAAGTGTCAACCGATGCCTTGACCAAGGTGGCCAACCGCCGTGGCTTGGCGCAGATGTTCGAAGCCGAATGCAACCGGCTGCAGCGTGAAGGCGGGCCCGGCCTGGCTATAGGGCTGATCGACATCGACAACTTCAAGAAATTGAACGACACCCTGGGTCACGCCGCGGGCGACCTGGCACTGAAGAACTTGGCTGCGCAGGTGCAGATGCGGTTGCGCCCGACCGACCACCTGGCGCGTTTTGGTGGCGAAGAATTTGTGGTCTTGATCCCCGGCTCCTTGCCGGCGGATGCCCAACTGGCCTTGACGCGCTTGCAGCGCAGCCTCAGCGAAGCGCTGTTCCTGCATGAGGGCCGAGAGGTGTTTGTCACCTTCTCGGCTGGCGTCACGGCCTGGCAGCCCGGCGAGACGCTGGAAGGCGCACTGGCGCGCGCCGACAGCGCCATGTATGAAGCCAAGCGCACAGGCAAGAACAGAACCTGCCTGGCTTGATCGGAGGGTGTTGCCAGCCGCAACACTTGGCAGTGATTGATTACACCTGCCGCGTCAAGGGCAGTCTGGCTGGCGCCGAAATCGGGGTTACACCAGACACAGCCGGAGCCACCCGGCACGGCCCCACCGCCATGCGAGTCCTTGCCAAAGTATTTCGACCCTTCCGACGTGCCGCAGTGGCTTTTTTCAGTCATGACCTGGCCTTGCGCCGTTCCCGCGAAGGACTCGTGGTGGTGCTGCAGGCGCGAAGCCCCACAGCCAAGAGTGTCCTGGGCACCCGCGAGCAGGCGCGCATGGACCAGGAAAAGCTAGAGCTGCAACTGATGTTGCGTGAGCTGGACGAACTGCTGGACCAGCAACCCGGGTCGCGACAGACGCTGCGCCACATCGAATATGTGCGGCAGTCGTTGCACAAAAAAGGGCTGCGCGCTTTGCACCGGGTGCCGCTGGACGTGTTGCAGCGTGCGCTGGAGCAGTTCGAGAGCCTGGTCAGCAACTGGACGCCGGTGGGCCTGGCCAGCCTGCGGTCCAAGATGGCCGTGGCCATCATCGACCGTGAACACGTCAATCCCGACGCCGAAGCCGA
>JANNMQ010000695.1:0-6453 GCA_031398045.1 Rubrivivax sp. | reverse complement strand
AAAATGGCAGTCCGGTGATGACACTCAAGATGTCACCCATGTTGGGTGTTCGCTTCTGCAGGTGCCGCCGGTCAGACCGCCGGCATATGCAGCAGCAACCCGTCCAGCGCCGGGCTGGCGATGATCTGGCAGCTCAGCCGGCTGGCCGGTTGGCGCGCGGCCGAGGTGCTGTCGAGCATCACGCTTTCATCGTCGCCAGCGGGGCCGACGCGCGCCACCCAGGCTTCATCCACCACCACATGGCAGGTGGCGCAGGACAGGCAACCGCCGCAATCGCCATCGATGCCGGGCACACCTTCGAAAGTGGCGGCCAACATCAGGTTGCTGCCTGTTGACACCTCTGCGGTGATGCAGCGGCCGTCAGGCAAGACCCAGGTAACTTGGCTGTTACTCATGGTGCTGGATGGTGCGTTTCAGATGTGGCGGCGGTAGCAGTCGCGTGCGCCCGGGGCGTCGCGGTCGGCGGTTTATTCAATCTCATGGCGCCCCGTGAACACATGGTTGGCCACCAGATTCGCACCCACGACAGCCACTCTACGCAGCGCATGCGGGCCGGGTGTGGTGTGGTGCAGCGGCGGTGAAGCTGTCGCGGCTGGACAGGCGGGCGTGTCCGTTGTCGCTGCCGCTGCAGATGGACCTGGTTTGTTGTTCAGTTTGGTGATGCGGCGTGTCATAAGCGGCTTATCAGCGCCCTATGGTAGCCAAGCCTCCCGGTTGATGGTTATCGAGATTGCGCAGGCTGGGTCGCGAAGTTGTCGAAGTAGAAGTCGAGCTTGTCGACGGGCACGTTGGTGCGGTCCACATGCCAGCCTCAGCCGGCACCCTCTTCAGCACCAGCTACGCACCAGTTACGCACCAGCTACACACCAGCGCGCCAACGTGTGCTGACGGCCGCGGCAACACGAGGCGCGGACTCAAACAGTCCAGAGGACTGTTTGTGCCGGGCGTTGGCCAGCGCCTCCCGGCCCTGGCGCAATGCACAGCTGTAGCCCGGGCTACAGCGCGCATTTGCAACCACGAGCGGGCGCGTTTGGCGTGCTGAGCGGGCATGATCGAAAGTCTCTCAGCCCGCTGCGGTACCTGTGGGCACTGCCAGCGGCGGTGGCACGAAGGCGCGGTAGGCCTCTTCCAACCAGCGTGCAAAACGCAGGCACATCGGGTCGCCAAAAGCTGGGCCCACCAGCTGCGCGCCTAGGGGCAGGCCGTCAGCCGACAGCCCCAGCGGCACCGCGGTGGCCGGCAGCCCCACGATGCCCGGGTAGCCGGCCCAGAACAATTGCGTCGTGCTGGGCTGCGGTTTGCCATTGACGGGAATCATTCGTTCCCATCGGTAGCCCTGGTGGTTGTGCCGCATGGCGGTGGTGGCAGCCACGGGGCAGATCAGCAGGTCAAAGCGCTCAAAAAATGCCGCCCATTGCTGGCGCAACAGATGGCGCTGGTCTTCCAGCAACAGCCAGTCGCGGTGGCTTTGTGTGAAGCCCAGCCAGTGCGCGGCCGGGAATTCACTGCGCGGGCCGGTCACCAGGGCTGACTGCTGCAGCGCCTTTGCGTAGTCGGCGTCGCTGAGCTGACCGCACAGCGCGCCGCGCAGCTGGCCCACGTAGACGCGCCAGGCGGTCTCGCTGTCCACCGGGCGCGCTTCAGTGTCCACGTGCACACCGCTGTGGCGCAAGAAGTCAGCCAGCGCCAGCAGCGCGTGGTGCACCTCGCCATCCACCTCGGCGCGCGGGTCATTGGCCATCATCGCCACGCGCATCTGGCGCGCCGCGCGCCCGTTGTCACGCCACTGCATGGGGGTGCGGCCCATCGGGCCAACCGCGGTCAACGGCGCGGTCAGCACGTCCAGTGCCAACGTCAGGTCATGCGCGCTGCGCGCCAGCGGCCCCCCCGCGCCGATGTCGATGTGGTCCACCCCCACCTGGCCGGGCAGTTCATGGCCTTGCATGGGCACCACACCCCAGGTGGGTTTGTGGCCCCACACGCCGCAATAGTGCGCCGGGTTGCGGATGGAAGCGCCGATGTCGCTGCCCAGTTCCAGCATCGCCAGGCCGGCGGCCAAAGCGGCTGCAGAGCCGCCTGAAGAACCACCCGGGCTGCGCGACAAGTCCCAGGGGTTGTGGCTGGTGCCATACACCGGGTTGAAACTCTGCCAGTCGGCCAGCGCCACCGGCACGTTGGTCTTGCCGTAGATCACGGCACCGGCATCCAGCAGCCGCTGCACCGCCACCGCATTGGTTTTTGCGATGTTCTGTCGCTGCGCCTCATAGCCCATGGTGGTGGCGCTGCCCACCCAGTCGAAGGCTTCTTTGATGGTCATCGGCAGGCCGTGCAGTGGGCCCCAGTTTTCACCGCGGGCACGCGCTGCGTCGGCCTGTTGGGCGCGCTGCAACGCCACCTCTTCTTGCATCACCACCACGGCATTCAGCGCCGGGTTCAGGCGCTGCACACGCTGCAGATGAGCCTGCAGCAATTCAACGGCGGAAAACTCACCCGCACGCAGGCGTTGGGCCACTTGGGTGGCGGTGGACAGGCAGGGGTCGGTCATGATGGGGTGGTCCTTGGTGGGCTGTACGCCGTACAACGTTGCTTTCATCATAAAAGCGTGGACGGCTGGCGCTGCAGATAAACCGTGAAGCGCATGTGCCGCACGTTGATGGGGGGGTGGGCCTTCACGCTGCCCATGCACAACGCCCGGCCGTGTTAGCCCCGATGGGCCGCCCTAAAAGCCGGCCTCAGAATCGGGTGTTGACAGAACCCACCCTGCGAAGGATTGCCCCGATGAAACTTGTCCGCCGAACCCTGTTGTCGCTGCTGGCCTCCACGTTCACTGCGCTGGCCGTGCCCGCTGCCCTGGCCCAGGGCACCGTGTTGCGCGTCGTGCCGCACAGCAACCTGGCCATCCTGGACCCCATCTGGACCACCGCTTACATGAGCCGCAACCACGGCTACATGATCTACGACACGCTGTTTGGCACCGACGAAAACGCCAAGATCAAGCCGCAGATGGTGGAAAGCTACAGCGTCAGCCAAGACAACCGGCTGTGGACCTTCAAGCTGCGCAAAGACCTGGAATTTCACGACGGCAAGCCGGTGACGCCCGACGACGTGATCGCCAGCCTGCAGCGCTGGGGCAAGCGTGACGCGATGGGCAGCGCGCTGTTCCAGTTTGTGCAGCGCATGGACTCCCCCGCGCCAGACACCTTCCGCATCTTCCTGGGTGAAGCCTGCGGCTTCTTGTTGGAAGCCTTGGGCAAACCCAGTTCCAACGTGCCTTTCATCATGCCCAAGCGCATTGCCGACACGGATGCGTTCAAACAGATCGAAGAACACATCGGCTCCGGTCCCTACACCTTCAAGCGCGACGAGTTCAAGCCTGGTGACAAGGCCGTGTACCTGAAAAACACCAAGTACGTGCCACGCAGCGAGCCGCCGTCGGGCACCACGGGTGGCAAGGTGGTTTATGTAGACCGCGTGGAATGGAACCTGGCGCTGCGCGACGCGCAGGCACAGGTCAGCGCGCTGAAGAAAGGCGAGGTCGACATCATCGAAGCCTTGGGCTTCGACCACTACGAGGCCGTGAAGGCCGACGCCAGCCTGCAGATGCCCAAGTACGCCAACTACGGCTTGCAGTACATGGCGCGCTTCAACCACCTGCACAAACCTTTCGACAACGCCAAGGTGCGCCAGGCCGCCATTGCGGCCATGACACAAGAACCTTTTTTGCGCGCGCAGGTGGGCGTCAAAGAGCTGTACAAAACCTGCGCCAGCATGTTCGTCTGCGGCACGCCTTACGGCACCACGGCCGGCAGCGACCTGCAGGCCAAGAGCAACATGAAAAAGGCGCAAGACCTGCTGAAGGCCAGCGGCTACGACGGCACGCCCATCGTCATCATGAAGCCCACCGACCTGGCCAGCATCCAGAAGCTGCCCGACGTGGCGGCGCAGCTGCTGCGCCAGGCCGGCTTCAAAGTCGACCTGCAGGCCATGGACTGGCAGACCCTGGTCGGCCGGCGCGCGAAGAAAGACGCACCCGACAAGGGCGGCTGGCACATGTTCCTGACCGCCTGGCAAACTTTTGACGTCTGGAGCCCGATTGCCAACCCCACGATGGACACGCGCGGCGACAAGTCAGGCTGGTTCGGCTGGGCCGCCGACGACCAGATGATCAAAGTGCGCAATGAATTTATGCGCGCCACCGACGACGGCACCAAGAAGAAACTGGCCGACCAGCTGCATGCACGCGCCTTTGAGGTCGGCACCCATGCCCCGTTGGGTGAATACATGCAGCCGATGGCGGCCACCAAGAACATCAGCGGCTTTTTCATCACCAACGGCAACATCTACTGGAACCTGAAAAAACAGTGATGATGGTGGGAATGTGAACCGTCACCCCACAACCCGCCCCCCGTGGCGGGTTTGCGCTTCTGAAGCCCTGCACTCGCCAACTTGAACGCTGACAACCGCCGCGGCATCCGGCTGATGGTGCTGGCCATGGCCTGTTTCATCGTCAACGACACGCTGGTGAAGTTTGTCAGCCAGCAGCTGCCGGCAGGCGCGCTGATTTTGCTGCGCGGGTTGATGGCCAGCGCCTTCGTGCTGCTGGCTTTGCGCGCCACCGGCACCGCCCTGCAGCCGCGGCTGCTGGTCAGCCGCTGGGTGCTGATCCGGTCCGCCATCGATGGCCTGGCCACGCTGGCCTACTTGTTGTCGCTGTTCCATCTGCCGCTGGCCAACGCCACGGCCATCAACATGGCCACACCACTGGTGATGACGCTGCTGGCCGTCTGGTGGCTGCGCGAACGGGTGGCGCTGTGGCAATGGCTGGCGCTGGCCGCAGGTTTTGCCGGTGTGCTGTTGGTCATACAACCCAGCAGCAGCGGTTTCAACGCCTTTGCCTGGTTGTGCCTGCTGGGCACCGTGCTGCATGCGCTGCGCGATTTGGTGACGCGGCGCATCGCCGCGCAGGTGCCCACGCTGCTGATCACGCTGGCCACGGCGCTGATGGTGACGCTGATGGCCGGCCTGCTGTGCCTGTGGCAAGGCTGGCAGACACCCACGGCGCCGCAGCTGGGGCTGCTGGCTGCGGCAGCGGCTTTTTTGGCCATGGGTTACCACCTGATCATCAGGGCCACCCGCGCCGGTGACCTTTCAGTGGTGGCGCCCTTTCGCTACAGCGGTCTGTTGATTGCGGTGGCGCTGGGTTGGGCGGTGTGGGGCGAGGTGCCCAACACGTTGGCCACTGCGGGTATCGCTTTGGTGGTGGCCTCGGGCCTGTACCTGCTGCGTCGGCAGCGGGTGCGTACGGCCGCCGCCTTGGACGCGGGGCCCCGTTCTTGCTAAAGCCAAAAAGCCATCCCCCGATAGATGTTTGCCCTCATCATGGCCCCGGGACCCGGCCGTGAGAATGCGGCAACTGCCCACCCCCACCACCCATGCTGAAGTTTTTGTCCCGCCGCCTGCTCAGCACCCTGCCCGTGCTGCTGATCGTGGCCGTGCTGGTGTTTCTGATGCTGCGCCTGACCCCGGGCGACCCCGCTGCAGTGCTGGCCGGTGACGCCGCCAGCACCGAACAGATTGCGCAGATCCGCACCGGCCTGGGCCTGGACCGCAGCATCCCCGAGCAGTTTTTCATCTGGTTCGGCAACCTGCTGCGCGGCGACCTGGGGCAGAGTTATTACTACAAAACCGAAGTCATCACCCTCATCAGCCAGCGCATCGAACCCACGCTGTCGCTGGCGGCCATCACCATCAGCATCGCGGTGTTGGTGGCAGTGCCGCTGGGTGTGCTGGCGGCCTGGCGCTCGGGCGGCTGGCTCGACCGCGCTTTGATGGGTTTTTCGGTGCTGGGCTTTTCAGTGCCGGTGTTTGTGTCGGCTTATGTGCTGATCTGGCTGGTATCACTGCAACTGGGCTGGACGCCGGTGCAGGGCTACAAGCGCATTGCCGAAGGCCTGGGCCCTTGGCTGTACCACCTGCTGCTGCCGGCCCTCACATTGAGCATCGTCTACGTGGCCTTGATTGCGCGTGTCACGCGTGCTTCGGTGCTGGAAACGCTGGGTGAAGACTACATCCGTACTGCGCGCGCCAAGGGTCTGCCCGAGCAACAGGTGCTGATGCGGCACGCGCTGGCCAATGCGGCGGTGCCCATCATCACCGTCATCGGCATCGGTGTTGCGCTGCTGATAGGGGGCGTGGTGGTCACGGAGAGTGTCTACGCCATCCCCGGGTTCGGTCGCCTGACGGTGGACGCCGTGCTGGCGCGCGACTTCCCCACCATCCAGGGTGTGATCCTGCTGTTCTCCTTCGTCTATGTGCTGGTGAACCTGCTGGTCGACCTGAGTTATGTGTTCTTCGACCCGCGGATACGCTATTGAAGCCGGTGACTGAAGCGAACCAGCACGCCATGACCACGCCCGCCACGCCAGATTTCGAAGCGCTGTCCACCGAAGCCGC
>JANNMQ010000610.1:0-5775 GCA_031398045.1 Rubrivivax sp. | reverse complement strand
GCCGCCACCTCCACGTTGGAGGCCTTGGCGACCGCGCGCCAGGTGTCGATCTGGCCACGCACCAGCTGCACAAACTCATCCCCCAGCACATTCGGGCTGCGCGGCAGTGTTTGCAGTTCTTCAAAACGGGCCATCACGTCGGGGCGCGCCAGGATGTCGGGGATCAGCGCCGTTAGTTTCTGCGCAATGGGCGCCGGCAGACCCTTCGGTGCCGACAAACCCAGCCACTGCGAACCGGTGAGCTTGCCGTAGCCCAGTTCAGCAAAGGTGGGGATGTTGGGCAGCGCCAGCAGCCGCTTGGGTGTGGACACGGCCAATGCGCGCAGCGAACCGGCCTTCAGCGTGGCCACGTTGGTGGTGATGGGGTCGAACACGCTGTCGATGTGGCCGCCGTTCAGGTCCTGCATCGCCGGCGCGCTGCCCTGGTACGGCACGTGGTCATGCATCGGCGCTTTGCCTTCGGTCTTCAGCAGTTCACCAAACAGGTGGTTGGCCGAGCCGATGCCCGAGGTGCCGTAGCGCACGGCCTTGGTGCGCGCGGCAGTGACGTACTGGTCCAGCGTTTGGTAGAGCGACGCGGCGCGCACCACCAGCACCATGGGCGCCTCAACCAGCATGCCCAGGTGCGTGAAGTCGGCCACGGCGTCAAACGGCATGGTGCGGCGCGTGGCTGCGGCGTACACGTGCACCGCCGCATGGCTGACCAGCAGCGTGTAGCCGTCGGCCGGCTGCTTGGCCACGTAGTCGGTGCCGATGACACCACCGGCACCGGGGCGGTTTTCCACCACCACGGCCTGACCCAGCGCCTGCGCCATGATGGGCGCCATCAGGCGCGACACCACGTCCACCAGGCCACCGGCCGGAAACTGCGCCACCAGTTTGATGGGCTGGCGCGAGGGCCAACCGCTTTGTGCATGTACAAAGGCCGGGGCCGCAACAAAACCCGCGGCGGCGGTGAGCAGATGGCGACGTTTCAAGGGCGGCTCCTGGGGCGTTGCTTGCGCTGGGGTGGGTGCAAACGGGCCGGTGCAGCCCAATCACGAAACCACCAGCGTTTGCAAGAACGGTGCCATCACGCAAGCCGCGCGACGCCCCACCTTCACCCGCCCGTACGTTTGGCCTTCGGCCAGCCCTGCGCCTGCAACCAGGCCAGCACACGCAGGGCGTGGTCACCCTGCACCTCCACCACACCGTCTTTCACAGTGCCGCCGCTGCCGCAGTGGGTGCGCAGTTGTTTGCCGATGCTTTCCAGTTCAGGCAGCGGCAACGGCAGGCCACGCACCAGCGTCACCGTCTTGCCACCGCGGCCTTTGCTCTCACGGCTGACACGCACCGCGCTGTCGCCGGTGGCCTGGGCCGCTTGCAGCGCCACACAGCGGCAGTCGGCAGGCAGCTGCCGGCACTGCGTGCACTTTTCCGGGTGGACGCGGCCGCGGTCGGTGGCATAAACCAGCGTGCTCAGCGACGACAGGCCGCTGCCAGCACCGGGTTTGGGGGCGGAGGGTGTGCGGGCCATGGTCAGACCGGTTGTTGGGGTGTGCCGCGGGCATGGGCTCAGTGGCGGTACGACGGGTCCACCGCATCCACCAGCCGCTGCATCGCATCAAACGCGTCCTGCCCGGCACCAAAACGTGCGTCGAACTGCAGCGAATCCCGCACGCAGGCTTCCAGCACCGGGGTGGCGATGGGTCGCGCCTTGCCCATGGCCAGCACCGCCAGCTGCACCTCGCAGGCACGTTGCACCAGCCACATCAGCGCAAACGCTTGAGCCAGCCCATGGCCGATGACCACCGGCCCGTGGTTGCGCAGCAGCAGCACCGGCTTTCCCTGCGCACTGGCCAGGATGCGCGCACCTTCGTCGGCATGCACGGTGATGCCTTCAAAGTCGTGGTACGCCACCTTGCCGTACAACTGCGCGGCGTAGAAATTGGTGTAGCTCAGGCCCTCGTCCAGGCAGCACACGGCCATGGTGGGCGTGGTGTGCACGTGCATCACGCAGTGTGCGTCGGGCAAGGTGTTGTGAATGGCGCCGTGGAAGGTGAAACCCGCCGGGTTGATGGGCCAGCGGCTTTCTCCGACGATGTGGCCTTGCACGTCCACTTTCACCAGGTTGGACGCACACACCTCGCTGTAGTGCAGGCCAAAGGGGTTCAGCAGGAAGTGGCCCGCTTCACCCGGCACCCGCAGCGAGATGTGGTTGTAGATCAGCTCGGTCCAGCCCATGCGGTCAAAGATGCGGTAACACGCAGCCAGTTGCACGCGGGCTTGCCATTCGGCATCGCTGCAGTTTTCTCTGATGGGGGCGGGTTTGCTCATCGGGCGGTTCCTGTCCAAGAGCTCGCGTCAAACAAAGCGGAACGACACCGTGCCCAGCGGGCCATAGTCGGCATGGATGTTGTCGCCGGCCACCGCGGTGGTGGGGCGTGTGAAGCTGCCGGCCAGCACCACGTCGCCGGCATTCAGGCTTTCACCGTGATGCGCAATCTTGTTGGCCAGCCAGGCCACACCCGTGGCGGGGTGGTTCAGCACACCGGCGGCCAGGCCAGTTTCTTCGACCACGCCGTTCTTGAACAGCATCGCGCCCACCCAACGCAGGTCCACCGCGTCGGGCCGCACCGGGCGGCCGCCCAGCACGATGCCCGCGTTGGCGGCAAAGTCGCTGATGGTGTCGAACACCTTGCGCGGGGCTTTCGTGTCGCGGTCGAACTGTTCGATGCGGGCGTCGATGATCTCCAGCGCCGGGCTGACGTAGTCGGTGGCCCCCAATACGTCAAACAGCGTCACGCCGGGTCCTTTCAGCGCCTTGCCCAGGATGAAGGCCAGCTCCACTTCCACCCGCGGCGCAATGAAGCGGCCGATGGTGATGTCGCCACCCTGCGGCAAAAACATGTCGTCCATCAGCGGCGCGTAGTCGGGCTCGTCGATCTGGCTGGACAACTGCATCGCACGCGACGTCAAGCCGATCTTGCGGCCCTTGATGGTGTGGCCATCGGCCAGTTCCAGCGCCACCCAGGCGCGCTGGATGGCGTAGCCGTCTTCCACCGTCATACCTGGGTAGCGTGCGCTGAAGTGGCGCAGCTGCGTGCGGGTTTTGCGGGCCTGGTACAGCTCTCGCGCCAGGGCCTTGATGGTGTTTTTGGGCAGCATGCTCGTAATGAAAAAAGTCAGCTTCTGTTGAACAGCGGGTGCAGGTTGCCGAACTTGGCATCAAAGACCTCGGGGCCTTCGTCCACTTGCAGCGTCAGCCCCACTTTCTTGGCCGCCAGCAGCGGCACCAAATGGGCCCGCGCGCAGTCGGTCAGCGCCTGGCCGGCTGCCTGCTGCACGGCAGCGCTGCGGCCGCGGCCCATGCGCAGGTTGAAGTAGCAAAAACCAAAGTCAGATGAACCATCGGCCACCGCGTGGTGGGCCGCCGGAAAAGCCAGCACACGGATGCCGCCGGTGGGGAAAACGGCCTTGCCGGTATCGTCCCGCACCGTTTGCATGGCCGCAGCCAGCTTGCGGCACAGCGTGGGCACATCGGCCTCGGGTTCGATGTTGGGTGTGTACAGGATGGTGAGATGGGGCATGGGGCGACCCTGGCTAACGTCAAGAAACTACAGACGTGTGGCGATGGAAGTGTAGCCCTCGGCACTGGAAGCCACAGCGCCGGGAATGGCGCGGCCGTCTTGCGGCGTAACCGGGAACACGGCGTTGATCTGCCCCGTGCCGCTGGCGCCGAAGTAAGGCGTCAGCACCTCGGCCTGCGCGTCGTAGGCGCTCCAGCCCAGCGCACCCATCAACATGGCGGTGTCGTGCATGAAACCTTCGCCGTGGCCCTTGGCGGCGTATTCGGGCAGCATGCCGCAGAAGGTTTTCCAGTCGCCGCGTTTCCAGATCTGCACCACTTCATGGTCCAGCGCTTCCAGGAATGGGCTCCAGATCCGAAAAGCGAAATCCGGCGCCAGGCCGTTCTGCGCAAAGCGGTGGCTCAAAGACCCGCTGGCTAAAAATGCCACCGTGCCTTCGTAGTGCTGTTCCACCGCGCGGCGCAACGCCCAGCCCAGCCGCGCGCTGTCGTTCAGGTAGTGCGCCATGCACAGGGCCGACACCGACACCACCTTGAAATGCTGGTCGGCGTTCATATAGCGCATGGGCACCAGCGTGCCGTACTCCGGGTTCAGCGTGGTGTTGTCATGCGCCAGCGTTTCCACGCCCATGTCGTTGCAGGCGCGGGCCAGCAGCTGCCCCAAGGCCGGGTTGCCGGGGAATTCAAACCCCATGTTGGCAATGAAATGCGGCAGCTCGTTGCTGGTGTACAGACCCTTGAAATGCGGCGCGCAGTTGATGTGGTAGTTCGCGTTCACCAGCCAGTGGGTGTCGAAGACCACGATGGTGTCGACGCCCAACGTGCGGCAACGCCGGCCTATTTCGATGTGGCCGTCGATGGCGTCTTGGCGTGTGCCTTTGCGCGCACCCTCCCCTTCACTGAGGACCATGGACGGCACATGCGTGATCTTGGCCGCCAGCGCCAGCTTGCCCATCGCGTCAGCCCCGCTGCAACACGTTCACCACCAACAACACCCACATCACCAGCAGCACCAGCGCGCTGAGCGCAAAGACGTTGAAGCGGTGCATGACCTTGTTGTAGCCGACGTGGATGGTGCTGTGCACACAACGCAGCAGCACATACAACCAGGCCAGACCCAACAGCAGCGGCGTGACCGCTTGCAGCGTCAGCAGCGCCAGGCAACACGCCACAAACAACACCGGCATCTCGAACAGATTTTTGTAGTTGTCGGCGGCGCGGGTGTTCTGCAGGACACCGGCCATCTGCGTGCTGGTGGACACTTTTTGCGGGTGGATGCGGCGGGCTTTCATCTCTTGCACCCGTTCACGCAGCATCAGCACCGTGATCAGCATCACCAGCGCCACCAGCGCGGCGATGGGCAACAAGATCTGTGCTTGGTTGATGGTGGCCATCTTCAAACTCCCCAGTGTGGAATGTGGTGGCTGCCCAGACTGACGGCCACGTTTTTGGGTTCCAGGAACACCTCGTAACTCCAGCTGCCGCCTTCACGGCCGGTGCCGCTGGCCTTGGTGCCGCCAAAGGGCTGGCGCAGGTCGCGCACGTTTTGGCTGTTGACAAAACACATGCCGGCTTCGATGGCGGCGGCCACGCGGTGCGCGCGGCCGATGTTTTCTGTCCAGACGTAGCTGCTGAGACCGTAGCTGATGTCGTTCGCCTGTTGCACAGCGTCGGCTTCATCGGTGAACGGGATCAGGCAGGCCACGGGCCCGAAGATCTCTTCCTGCGCAATGCGCATGCGGTTGTCCACATCGGCAAACACGGTGGGCTTGACGAAGTTGCCACGCTGCAGGTGCGCGGGCAGGTCGGGCGCTTCCAGCCCGCCACACAGCAGCGTGGCGCCTTCTTTCGGCCCCATCTCGATGTAGCTGCGCACCTTGGCCAGATGCGCTGGGCTGATCATCGGGCCGATGATGGTTTTTTCATCCAGCGGGTCACCCACGGTGATGCGCTGGGCGCGTTCCACAAACTTCGCCACGAAGTCGGCGTAGATGCTCTGCTGCACCAGGATGCGGCTGCCCGCGGTGCAACGTTCACCGTTGTTGCTGAAGATCATGAACAGCGCAGCGTCCAGCGCACGGGCCAGGTTGGCGTCTTCGAAGATGACAAACGGGCTCTTGCCACCCAGCTCCATGCTGAACTTCTTCAAACCCGCCGACTGCACGATGCGGTTGCCGGTGGCGGTGCTGCCGGTGAAGCTGATGGCG
>JANNMQ010000606.1:0-3589 GCA_031398045.1 Rubrivivax sp. | reverse complement strand
GCCGGCCGTCGGCGCCCCACATCTTGCCGCCATTGCGGATCATGGCCGGCATCGACGCGTCCACGATCACGTCGTTGGGTGAATGGAAATTGGTGATGCCTTTGGCTGAGTCGACCATTGCCAGTTCGGGCCGGTATTCATGGCAGGCATGCAGGTCGCGTTTGATCTCGTCTTGTTTGCTCTGCGGCAGTGTCGTTATCTTGCTGTACAGATCGGCCATGCCGTTGTTGACGTTGACACCCAGTTCGTCAAACAGCTTGGCGTGTTTCTCGAACGCGTCCTTGTAGAAGATCCTCACGCAGTGGCCAAAGACGATGGGGTGCGACACCTTCATCATCGTGGCCTTCACGTGCAGCGAAAACATGACGCCCGTCTTGTGGGCGTCTTCGATTTCCTTTTCGTAGAACTCGAGCAGCGCCTTTTTGCTCATGTACATGCTGTCCACCACTTCGCGGTCCAGCAGCGACACCTTCTGCTTGAGCACGATGGTCTTGCCGCTTTTGGTGATGAGCTCCATCTTCACGTCGCGCGGGCGGTCCATCGTCATCGACTTCTCGCCGTGATAAAAATCGCCATGGTGCATGTGCGACACGTGTGAGCGCGAAGCCTGGCTCCAATCGGCCATGCTGTGGGGGTTCTTGCGCGCAAACTCCTTCACCGCCTTGGGCGCGCGGCGGTCGGAATTGCCTTCGCGCAGCACCGGGTTCACGGCCGATCCTATGCAGCGGGCATAACGGGCGCGGATGGCTTTTTCTTCTTCGGTCTTGGGCGCCTCGGGGTAGTCGGGCACGGCATAGCCCTTGGCCTGCAGCTCTTTGATGGCGGCGACCAGCTGGCCTTGTGAGGCGCTGATGTTGGGCAGTTTGATGATGTTGGCCTCGGGCTTCAGCGTCAGCTGGCCCAGCGCGGCCAGGGTGTCGGGCACCCGCTGCGCTTCGGTCAAGCTTTCCGGGAAACTGCCCAGGATGCGCGCGGCCAGCGAGATGTCGCTGGTGTCCACCTGCACCCCGGCCGGCGCCGCGAAGGCGCGGATGATGGGCAGAAAAGCGCAGGTGGCAAGCATCGGCGCTTCATCGGTCAGGGTGTAGATGATGGTGGGCTGCTGGGGCTTCATGGGCGGTTCTTTCAGGTGTGGTTTTTTCAGCCGGTGGGGCCAGAGGCGGGTTGCGCCGGGCTGCGGACCAGCCCCGCACTGTGCCATGGCAGGCTGTACAGGTGCTGACGGTTGGCCGTCGCTGGCCGCTGCCGGTTTGTGCACGACCAGTTGTGAATCGTAGGCGCGAAACCGAGTGCGCCAAAACGGCGGAGGGCCGCTGAGGGCCAATGAGGGCCACGTTTGCAGCTTTGCATTGCTTTACCTCGCACCTTGTCAACGGCGGCGGCGCCGCGTTGCGTTGGGGTGCGATGGAAAAACGCTCCGTTGTCACGGGCAGCAGGCTGCCGTTTGAACAGCCTTCAAAACCGGCCGCGAACCTGCCCGGGTCCCGGTCCTGGTCCTGGCCTCGGTCTGTAGCCATGGCCTTGGTAGGTGTCACCGCGGTGGGTGGCTGTGTGGTGGCGCCCGTCGGGCACCACCGTTACCCGCCGCCCTCCGCGGCCCGAGCACCTGCGCCGCCGCTGGCCGCTGCGCCGCTGTATTTCTACCCAGAACGGGGCCAGCCTGAAACCGTGCAAGACCGCGACCGCTTTGAGTGTTACCGCTGGGCGGTGCGTGAGACGGGCATCGACCCCGGCATGACGGCCGTGCACAGTGCTGACCCCGGCCGCGCGCCGCCGGTGGCCTACACGCCACGCCGTGCTGATGCCGCTGACGTGGTGGCCGGTGCCGCCACCGGTGCTGTTGTCGGCGCGGCGGTGTCGTCCCCGCGCCGTGCCGGCGCCCACATGGTCATCGGTGCCATCTTCGGCGCCGCTTGGGGCGCTGCCAGCGGCGAAGCCCGCAACCGGGCCATCGAAGACGCCCAAGCGCGGCAGGATGCAGCGGCCGCCCGTGCGCGCCAGCCGTTGGACAATTTTCGCCGCGCCATGACGGCCTGCATGGAAGGCCGCGGTTACCGTGTGCAGTGACCGTCGGCGTGCCGTGAACTTCGGCGCCCAGCCTCGGCCCTGAACGCAGGTGGTCCCCGTCTGTTATGAAAGCAGCCCTCTGATGAAAACCGCCAGCCACATCCCACCCCCCGCTGCCCAGCCGGACCGGCCCGCCCGCGACACGCGCGGGTTGACGGCAGCGAGCTGCTTGGTTCGTTGCGGCCGAACCTTGACGCTGCTGCTGCTGGCGACTGGGTGGGCTGCCGCGCAAGCGCAGCCCCACCGCGGCCCTGACCGGGACGGTGGGCGCGATGGTGGCCGCTACGAAAGCCGCGACAACCGGCACAACCACGGACGAGACGGCCACCGTGGCACGCCAGGCCGCTGGTACGACGGTGCCCATGGCAACAACCGCTATTACCCGCACCCTGGCTGGGCCGTGCACGGCGCGCCATCACGCTCGCGCGTGGTGGTTTGGGGTGGTGTGAACTATCGGTATCTGGACAGTGTCTGGTACGCGCCCGGTCCGCGTGGTTACGTGGTGGTGCGGCCGCCGTTTGGTGCTGTGATCAGAGAGCGACCGGCTTTTTTCAGCCTCGTGACCATCGGTGCCATCGCCTATCTGTATGCCAATGGCGTGTACTACCGCGAACACCAAGACGGTGGTTACGAAGTGGTGCCGCCGCCCGTGGAAGGCTCGCCCACTGCCGCTGCAGTAGCGGCGGCTCAGCAGGCCAGGGTGTACGTTTACCCGCGCGGCGGCCAGAGCGCCCAGCAACAAGCCAGCGACGAGTACGAATGCCACCAATGGGCCGTGTCGCAGTCAGGCTGGGACCCCACGGCCAGCGCCACCGGCCAGCAAGCGCCGGCAGCGCCAGTTCAGCGTGACGGTTACCAGCGCGCCAACAGCGCCTGCCTGGACGGGCGGGGCTACACGGTGCGTTGACCCATCGGCCTTGCGTGGCCCGCAGCCCCGGGTTTCGGCGTGTGCTGGGATCTTCAAGGCAAAGCTTTAGTTGCGCGGCAGGCACACGTGGTCTGAATACGTAGCCGGCCCGTGCGGCCGAAAGGCCACGAAGATGGTCACCATCCGGCCCTGCCATACTGCGCGCCGTTGCGAAAATCAAGGAGCTTTCATGACCCGGTTCAACAGTGCCAGGCGCCACCTGGTGGCCGCGATGGTGGCTTCCATCGGCTTGGCCATCACGACCGGCGCCTGGGCGCAGGGCAATGCCGCCTGGCCCACCAAGCCGGTGAAGATCATGGTGGGCTTTCCGGGTGGCAGCACACCCGACATCGCAGCGCGGGCGCTGGCCGAAGCGCTGGCCAAGACCTGGGGCCAGGCGGTGGTGGTTGAAAACAAACCCGGCGCTTCAGGCAACGTGGCGGCCGATGGCGTGGCCAAGAGCAGCGACGACCACACGCTGGGCGTGGTGATCAACGGCAACCTCACGTCGGCCAAGCTGCTGAATCCGAAATTGCCTTACGACCCGGCCAAGGACTTCAGCCTCATCAGCCTGCTGGCCACGGCGCCGCTGGTGCTGGTGACGCCGGCCGACCA
>JANNMQ010000592.1:0-2313 GCA_031398045.1 Rubrivivax sp. | reverse complement strand
CGCTTGTCGCCCTGGACGATCTCGGGCAGGTATTTCTGCACCATCAAGGTTTGTGCGCCGCCGCGGTTCAGGGTTTCGGTGATGCTGCCCAGGTTCATGCCATCGGGGCCGACGCGGAAGATGCCCATGCCGCCCATGCCGTCCAGCGGCTTGCAGATGATGTCGTGGTGTTCGGCGTGGAAACGCTTCACGTCGGCGGCGTCGCGCGTCACCAGCGTGGGGCCGATGAACTGTGGAAACTCCAGGATTGCCAGTTTTTCCGGGTGTTCACGCAGCGCGCTGGCCTTGTTGAAAACGCTTGCACCTTCACGTTCGGCCTGGCTCAGCAGGTGCGTGGCGTAGAAGTACTCGCTGTCGAAGGGCGGGTCTTTGCGCATCAGCACGGCATCCACCTGGTGCAGTGGCTGCGGGCGTTCATGGGGTGCTTGTTGAGCGGCTTCGAACCAGTTGCCGCTGTGGCCGTCGCCAGCGCGGCCTGTGAGCATGATGTCGCGCACAAAAGCCATCACAGGTTCACCGCGCTGCCAGCGCAAGTCTTTCGGTTCACAGGCCATCAACTGATGGCCCCGCGCGACGGCCTCTTTCATCATCGCGAAAGTCGAGTCCTTGTAGGTCTTGAACGACTCCAGCGGGTCGGCAACAAACAACAGTTTTTTCATGGCGGGTTCAGGTGGTTCAGGCAGGCCATGCTGGCGGGCGCAGTGCTGCACGGTTACAGCCCAACTGCTTAACGGGCAGATTGTGTTGCACAGTGCGTCGTCAAGCTAGGGGAGGGGCCAAGGACTAGGGATCTTCACAGGGCGACGGGGCGTCCACACTGCGGGGCCCGTTTGGGGCGGCCCAGATTCTGTAGCCGCTGCAGCGCGTGAACGAAGCGCGTGAATGCAGCGCGTGAATGAAGCGCCCCTACACCATCGCTCAACCTGTTTTAACCACCCTGTTTGGAGACCCCTCATGGCCAGGAAGCCCACCACCAGCACCAAGCGCACCAGCCCTGCCAAACCCAGCGCCCAAGCCAACGCAGCCGCCAGCACCAGTACCAGCATCGACGACCTGATGACCGCGGCCCTGGCGCGCGGCGACGGCAGCATGGAAACCGGCCGCTACCTGGTCACCTTCAAAGAAGGCGCAGCCGAAGCCGGCACCAAGGCGCTGCGCGGTATGAACCTGCGCATGGCCCATGCACGCGACTTCACGAGCCAGGCGGTGGAGATGTCAGCGCTGGGCGACGCTGACGCCGTGATGTTTCCTGAAATCAACGTGGCGCTGGTCAGCGGCGCGGCGGTGGCTGAAGGTGCACTGCGCTCCGCGCGTTCGGCAACGACCAACGGCGACCCCGACAGCGCTTTCCAAGTTGTTGAACCCGAGTACTTTGTTTTTTCTGATGGGGAGCCGAGCGACTACCTGCGCGGTTTTCTGCGCGCCGCCGAAACCATTGCGCACGATCTGGGTGGCCCCGGTTTTGCCAGCCAAGAACCCGACGCCGATGCCCAAGTGCTGGGCGCCACCTGGGGCCTGAATGCCTGCCGCGTGCCCCCCAGCACACGCACCGGTGCAGGCATCCGCGTGGCCGTGCTCGACACCGGCATGGACCTGGGCCACCCCGACTTTGCCGGCCGCGTGGTGGTCAGCAACAGCTTTGTGGGCCAACCCGTGCAAGACCTGCATGGCCACGGTACCCACTGCATCGGCACCGCTACTGGCCGTCTGGCACCTGCCGGCACCACACCGCGTTATGGTGTGGCTTATGGCGCGGCCATCTACGTCGGCAAGGTGCTGGCCAACAGCGGCACCAGCGTGGGCGGCAGCGTGCTGGCTGGCATGAACTGGGCCATTGCCAACAACTGCCAAGTGATTTCAATGTCGCTGGGTTCGCAGTCGCCGGTGCAGGCGGCCTACACCAACGCCGGTGCGGTGGCGCTGCAGCGTGGGCTTTTGATCGTCGCAGCGGCTGGAAATGCGGCTTCCAGCACCGGGTCACCGGCCAATTCGCCGACCATCTTCTCGGTGGCTTCGCTGGACAACAACCTGGCGCCTTCCAGCTTCTCCAACTTCGGCAAGGTGCAAATAGCAGCCCCGGGACGCGACGTGTTTTCAACGCTGCCACGGCCGCGCAACTACGGCACGCTGTCGGGCACCAGCATGGCCACGCCGCATGTGGCGGGCGTGGCTGCGCTGTGGGCGCAAAGCAGCGCTGCGCTGCGCGGCCAGGCCCTGTGGAACAAACTGCTGACCACAGCGCGGCCTTTGCCCTACGCGGCCGCCCGCGTCGGCCGGGGGCTGGTGCAGGCGCCCTGACAAATTGCTGGCATC
>JANNMQ010000548.1:0-5416 GCA_031398045.1 Rubrivivax sp. | reverse complement strand
TCGAACAAAAAAGAGCGCAGCAAGAACACGATCAGGATCACCGGGAACAGGCCTGCGGTCCAGTCCAGCCACCAGGGCTGCATCAGCAGCTTCTCACGTGCGGCGGCCACATCACCGTCGACCTTGTCGATACCCATCTTGGCCAGGTCTGCGCGTCGGGTTGCATCTTGCTGGGCCAGCCGTGCAGCGGCCGCTTCGCGGGCGGGTTTGAACTTCAAGCGCTCGGCCAGCCAATACAACATGGTCACCATGGCCAGCATGAAAAGCAGGGCTGAGAAGTTGCCTGTCCAGTAGCCCAGGAACCAGCCGCCCAGAAAAATGATCAGGGCACCGTACAACACGGCGGTCAGATTGCTCATGAGGTTGCTCATGGGTGGGCGCTGCCTTTAATCTTCAACCTGGAGGATGGCCAGGAATGCTTCTTGGGGCACCTCGACGGAGCCGATCTGCTTCATGCGCTTCTTGCCGGCCTTCTGCTTTTCCAGCAGCTTGCGCTTGCGCGAAACGTCGCCGCCGTAACATTTTGCCAGCACGTTTTTTCGCAAGGCCTTGATGTCTTCACGCGCGATGATGTTGGCACCGATGGACGCCTGGATGGCCACGTCGTACATCTGGCGCGGTATCTGCTGGCGCATCTTGGCGGCCACTGCACGGCCGCGGTACAGGCTTTGCGCCTTGTGCACGATGATGGACAGCGCGTCGACACGGTCGCCGTTGATCAGCAAGTCCACCTTCACCACATCAGACGCGCGGTACTCCTTGAACTCGTAATCCATTGATGCATAGCCGCGCGATACGCTCTTCAATTTGTCAAAAAAATCGAGCACGATTTCGGCCAGCGGCAGCTCATAAGTCAGCATCACCTGGCGGCCGTGGTAGGCCATGTTCAGCTGCAAACCACGCTTCTGGTTGGCCAGCGTCATCACCGGGCCCACGCTGTCTTGCGGCATGTACAGGTGCACGGTGACGATGGGCTCGCGAATTTCCTTGATGCGCCCCAGGTCGGGCATCTTGCTGGGGTTCTCCACCATCAGCACGGTGCCGTCGTTCAGCTCCACCTGGTAGACCACGCTGGGTGCGGTGGTGATGAGGTCTTGGTCGAACTCGCGCTCCAGCCGTTCCTGCACGATTTCCATGTGCAGCAGGCCCAGGAAACCGCAGCGAAAGCCAAAACCCAGCGCCTGGCTCACTTCAGGCTCGTAGCGCAGGCTGCTGTCGTTGAGCTTCAACTTTTCCAGCGCGTCGCGCAACTGGTCGTATTCGCTGGCTTCGGTGGGGTACAGGCCCGCAAACACTTGGGGCTGTATCTCCTTGAAGCCGGGTAGCGCTTCTTTGGCCGGGCCGGCGTTGTTGGGCAGCTTCTTTTCCAGCGTCAGCGTGTCACCCACCTTGGCGGCCTGCAGCTCTTTGATGCCGCAGATGATGAAACCCACCTCGCCGGCTTTCAGGCTGTCGCGGGGTGTGCTTTTGGGCGAAAACACACCCATGCTTTCGATGCCGTACACCGTGTTGGTGGCCATCATGCGGATGCGCTCGCCCTTGGACAGGCTGCCGTCCACCACACGCACCAGCATCACCACGCCCACGTAGTTGTCGAACCAGCTGTCAACGATCATCGCGCGCGGCGGGCCGTCAGGGTTGCCTCGGGGCGCTGGCATGCGTGTGATCACCGCTTCCAATATCTCGTCCAGGCCCATGCCGGTTTTGGCTGAACAGGGTATGGCGTTGTCGGCGTCGATGCCGATCACGTCTTCGATTTCGGCCTTGGCGTTGTCGGGGTCTGCATTGGGCAGGTCCATCTTGTTCAGCACCGGCACCACTTCAACGCCCAGGTCGAGCGCGGTGTAGCAGTTGGCCACCGTCTGCGCCTCAACACCTTGGGAAGCATCGACCACCAGCAGCGCACCTTCACAGGCGCTGAGCGAACGGCTGACCTCGTAAGAGAAGTCCACATGGCCCGGCGTGTCGATCAGGTTCAGGTTGTAAACCTTGCCGTCGCGTGCGGTGTACTCCAGCGCTGCAGTCTGTGCCTTGATGGTGATGCCGCGCTCGCGCTCAATGTCCATCGAGTCGAGCACTTGCGACTCCATCTCGCGGTCAGACAGACCCCCACAACGCTGGATGATGCGGTCGGCCAGCGTGCTCTTGCCGTGGTCGATGTGGGCAATGATGGAGAAGTTGCGGATGTGGTTCATGCGGTTGCGAAAAGGCATCGCTTGCGGCGCAGAAAAAACGGCAAGGCCGTTTCAGCGCAGCTCACACCGTGCGGCGATGTGGTGGCCCTGAAGGCCGTGCTGAAGCCAAATAGGAGACTAAAAAAGCAGGTAAAAAAAAGGCGCGTCCAAGTACGTGACGCGCCTTCCAACAGAACGTTTGGCAACTGCTTGTTGGGCATTCATTCTATCCAAAAGCTCGGGCTGGAAACCCGCGCCGTTGCTTGATTTCCGGCCGTTGCAGGGATCAGACAAGGGAAAGTTATGCACAGTTTTTCAACAGCTTCATGCTTGCCCACCATTGTCGGCTCGGCACCACAATGCAGGCCGAACGAACCAGCGATTCGAGGGTAAAGAACCCCAAGCATGGCCGGATTTTAGACTCGCACGCCGGTAATCGAAGAATTGCCACCAACGAAGTGAAAGGTCACTAACTTTCTGACCCCGTTTGGTTGGCTTCAAACCTGTAACCGTCCGTCGTCGCTTGCCACAATGCGAAAAGACCCTGGAGTTTGGTCGGAAACGGACAGAGCTTGACGGTCCAGGCCGCCGGCAGTTGTGGCAAGCCAGCCTGCCGCGCAGTTTTCACTTGCTGGGTTTAATGACGATGTAGTTGACCCACTCGCCCCGACGCACCATCACTGTGGCGGCTTTGTTCTTGTCCATCTTGGCAGACGCCGCCTGGAACTGCTTGCTGTCCACCACATCCACGTTGTTCAATGCCAGCACGATGTCGCCTTCGCGCAGACCTGCGCGTGAAGCCGCACCTTCAACCGCATCCACGCGCACACCGCCACGCACACGCAGTTCTTTTTTCTGCGCTTCGGTCAGGTCGGACACCGACAAGCCGAGTGCACTCTTGACGGCAGCCGGCGCTGGCGTGGTGCCTGGCTCGGCTGCGGCGCGTCGGGCAGGGCGGTCAGCTTCAAATTCACCCACCACCACGCTCATGTCTTTGATGGTGCCGCGCCGGAACACCTGCAGCACCACCCGGCTGCCGGGCTTGATACCGCCCACCAGCCGCGGCAAGTCGGCTGACTTGTCCACCACCTTGCCGTCCACGCGCAAGATGATGTCGCCCGCCTCGACACCCGCTTTGTCTGCGGCCTGGTCTTTCTCCACCCCTTGCACCAGGGCACCACGCGGCGCGCCCAGGTCGATGGACTCGGCAACTTCCTTGGTGACGGGTGCAATGCTGACGCCGATGCGGCCACGGATGACACGCCCGTTGACACGCAACTGCTCGGCCACGCGCGTGGCCTCGTCAATGGGAATGGCAAAGCTGATGCCCATGAAGCCGCCCGAACGGCTGTAAATCTGCGAGTTGATGCCCACCACCTCACCGCGCAAGTTGAGCAGCGGGCCGCCGGAGTTGCCCGGGTTGATGGCCACGTCGGTCTGAATGAACGGCAAGTAGTCGCCCGTGTCGCGCTGCTTGGCGCTGACGATGCCCGCCGTGACCGAGTTGTCCAGGCCAAAGGGCGAACCGATGGCCATCACCCATTCGCCCACCTTCAGGCGGTTGGCGTCACCAATCTTCACAAAGGGCAGGCCGGTGGCTTCCACCTTCACCACCGCCACATCGGTGCGTTTGTCGGCACCGATGATGCGGGCCTTGAATTCGCGCTTGTCGGTCAGCGTGACGATGACCTCATCAGCGCCATCCACCACATGGGCGTTGGTCATGATGAAGCCGTCGGCGCTGAGGACAAAACCCGAACCCACCCCCCGTTGCTGCGGTTCTTCGTCGCTGTCTCTTGGGGGGCGGCGCGGGTCCGGCCGCTGGTCGGGGCGTTGGTTCGGGATCGGGATGCCAAAACGCCGGAACAGTTCTTCGATGCCTTGCTGGGTATCACCACCCGATGCATTGCCGCTGGTGCGACGCTCGGTGGTGCGGATATTCACCACCGAGGGGCCCACGCGTTCCACCAGTTCAGTGAAATCAGGCAGCGCAACGGTCTGCGCTTGTGCCGGCTGGGGCAGCAAGGCGGCCAGCGGCACCATGGCTGTAACACCCAGCACTGCGGTGGTTGCACAGGTCATAACCAGGCACTTGAAGGAAGTTGTCATGTCACGGGCTCGTTGGCAATCAAAGTGGGAAGTCATAAAAAGTTCAGACGCGCCTGCTGCTTTCAGAACACCAAAACGCACCACCCCCTGGTTGGGTGTACGCAAGGCGGCCAGCGACAGATCCAGCTGTTAAAAACATCGGGCGGTATATGAGGCCAGGCGTGCCGCGCACAAGGGCACTGCAGGCACAAACCCAAGCCCGCAGGAACCGTAGCGTTGCAACCCTTAACGCTTCAAGGGCTGCGTTTGTCCATCGCCGCAGCAAACAGACGCAACGTGGACAACGGCGCTGCAGACACGACGGTAAACCATTGTTCACCGCGGCGTTGCGACAAGCTGGAAGTAGCGCCTTGCTGGTTATGGGATTCACCGCGGTGCAGCTTTTCGTCGTAGGTTTCGACGAACAAGGACACCAGTGCCACCCCGTCGGTGAACACGGCATGCAGAACGGGGTCACGCTTGCCGGCATTTTCAATACCGCGCAGCACGCTGCCAGCAAGCCTGAAGCCCGGCACCGGCCGCGCCAGCACCCAGCCCTGCGCCTCCAGGGTTGTCGCCTGCTGCTGCGGCCGCACCACGCGGTAGCCGGCGGGCACCTGCATGGCCTGCAAAACCACCTGCGGTTTGGCCGGCAAGCCGAGGTCGAGCGCCGAAAAGGCGGTGGATTCGAGCACCTGCCAACCCTGCTGAGGCTGCGGCTGCAACGGGGCTGATGGTGCAGCGCCGGCCGTGACTGCCGAAGAATGCAGCGCGGGGGCCAACACATCGGCACGCAGCATCAACCCCGTGGCGCGGTCGGCCCAGAACCGCTGTGCATAACGCAAGCCGTCACGCGGCTGCAACCACAACACCCAGGCTTCGCGGCCCGCCACGCGTGCGCTGCCTTCTTGCCGCAGTTCATAGTTCTCAAGTGCATACACATCCACCGTTTGCGGCGTGGTGGACCAGGCGCCCAAGCTGGTACGTTCTTCGATCACCGCCACTTGCGTTTGTGGCCACAACATATGCACTTTGTTGTTGTGCCGCAGCACGCGGTGAGCGCGGCCATCCAGCGCTTCCAGCATTTCGTAACTGTGGCCGTCGGCCGCGTAGTGCGTCACGCGTGAACTGCTGACCGAAACGCCTGAGCTGAC
>JANNMQ010000528.1:0-1849 GCA_031398045.1 Rubrivivax sp. | reverse complement strand
CGTTGCCACCGGCCAGCACCGGTGCCTCAGCACGCATGACCTGCCACAACGGGTAATTCCAGGGCATCACCGCCAGCACCAGGCCCAGCGGGTCGTAGACGATGCGGCTGTCTGTGGCCGCACTGGCCACCACCTGGTCTTGCAGGAAACCCGGTGCGGCGTCGGCATAAAAGTCGAAGTTCCAAGCGCACTTTTCAACCTCGCCAACGGCTTCAGCCAGCGGCTTGCCCATCTCCAGCGTCATCAACCGCGCGAGCGTGGCCTTGTCGGCACGCAGCGCCGCGGCCACCTGGCGCAACATCGGCATGCGCTCGGCCACCGGTGTGCACGCCCAGGCCTTTTGCGCCCGCGCAGCGCGCACCAGCCGTTCTTCGATGGTGTTGCCGTCATGGGGCGTGAAAGTGGCCAGCGTTTCGTCGGTGGCCGGGTTGAAAGAAGTGATCACGCGTAGGCCCTTTGTTGCAGTGGCGCAGGCGCAACCCAGGCCCTGATTCCACCCAGCGAGGTTAGGCACGCCAGGCGGAGATGTCCAATGCTTGATTTGACTGCTGCCATAGCGGCTTGTTATCGTTCAAGGGTTTTCTCTGACGCGGGAGAACCTCAAAATTGAATCTTCGCACCCTGCAAAACTTTGTCGCCGTGGCGGATGCGGGCAGCCTGACGGCGGCAGCGCTTGCCATACCCATTGCGCAACCCGCGCTGACGCGTCAGGTGCGTGAGCTGGAGGCTGAAATGGGCGTGCAGCTGCTGCAGCGCCTGCCCCGTGGGGTGCGCTTGACGCAGGCCGGGGTGACCTTCTACGAATCGGCACAGCGCATGCTGGCCGAAGCCCAGCAACTGAAGCAGAAGCTGGCGCGCAGCCACGAAACGGCGCAGGCCACCGTGGTGCTGGGCGTGTCGCCCACGTTGGCGCAGTTGCTGTTGCCGGCCCTGTTCGAGACCTGCCTGAACACCCTGCAGGGTGTGGTGCTGCGTTCGCGCGAGGCCTTTACACCGGCGCTGATGGAATGGCTGGAGCGCGGCGTCATCGACATGGCCATCGTCACCAACCCCGGCTCGGGCCGCGCGCTGGCGCTGCAGCCGCTGCTGGCCGAGCCCTTCGCGTTGGTCTCGCACGCCAGCATGCGCATCGCACCGGTGGTGCAGGCGCATCAGATCGCGCGCATACCGCTGTTGATGACGAGTTTGCACCGCGGCATCGTTGAGCGGCAGTTCGCTTCTTTGGGCAAGGAACTGCAGGTGCAGGCCGAGATCGACTCGGTCGACTCCATACGCGAACTGGTTTCGCGCGGACGCTGGGCCACCATCATGCCGGTGTCGGTGTTCAAGGACAGCGCCGCACCGGCTCAATTGGTGATGTCGCAGATTTCCGGCCTGCAACTGCACCGCCAGTTGGTGCTGGCCACGCGGCTGGAAAACCGGCCCAGCGTCGCCTTGTCGCGGGTGCAGGAACTGGTGGAAGCCGAATTTGCACGCCTGACGCGGCGCGGCGTGTTCAGCTTTGGCGACACCCGGGCCGACCTGGGCGACATGGCCTGAGGCCCCGCCGCCAGAGGCCCCGCCGCCAGCCTCTCAGCCGCCAGGGCCCTTCAGGAAGCCCAACACCGCTTCATTGAAGGCCGCCGGCTGCTCGATGTTGCTCAAGTGCGCGGCGTCGGGTAGCACCACCAGCTGCGCCCCGGGCCAGTGATGGGCCAGCGCCTGGGCGGCTGCCGGCGGGGTGCCCTGGTCCTGTTCACCCACGATGACCAGCGCAGGCATGCGCAGCTGCTTCAGGGCTTGCAGGGTGTTGGTGCTGGCAATGGCCGCGCAACAGCCGGCATAACCTTCAACCGAGGTGGCGCCGATC
>JANNMQ010000519.1:0-11998 GCA_031398045.1 Rubrivivax sp. | reverse complement strand
CTGCTGGGCGCTGTGCAGCACACGTCCACCGAACAAAAAGCCGCCATCGACCAGATGGTGGCCAGCACCGCCAACTGGCTGCAGCAAGCTGGCGCGCGCTACACCGAGCAGGTGCACGCCGAATCAGCGCGGCTGGAAGCGGTGTCGGCCCAGCTGACCAGCAGCGCGGTGGACGTGGCCAGTCTGGGTGAAGCCATGGGCGCCGCAGTTGACCTGTTCAGCCAATCTAACAGCCAACTGGTGGGCCACCTGCAGCGGCTGGAAGCTGCGCTGGCCAAAAACAACGCACGCAGCGACGACCAGCTGGCCTATTACGTGGCACAGGCGCGTGAGGTCATCGACTTGAGCCTGCTGTCGCAGAAGCAGATCGTGGACGACCTGCAGCGCCTGGCCAGCCGCACGACCCCGCGCGCACCCGAAACCGTGGCCGCCTGACGCTGATGCCACACAGCAGCGAAGAACTGGACGCCGGCCACGAGCCCAGCACCCCCGTGTGGGCTGCTTTTGGCGACCTGATGGCCGGGCTGCTGGGCGCCTTTGTGCTGCTGCTGGCTTTTGCGATGGGCCTGCAGCTGGACCTGGCCACGCAGCTGCAAGACGAGGTGAAAAAGCGCCAGGCCGAGGAACAGCGTCGGCAGGCTTTGGAGCAGGCCCTGGCCATCCCATTGGCCGAAGGCCGCGTGACGTTGAACAACGGCCGCATCGGCATCAGCAGCAGCCTGCTGTTTGCCGTCAACTCGGCGCAGCTGCAACCCGAAGGCCAACAGCTGTTGCAAAGCCTGGCGCTCACGCTGGCCGCCTACCTGGCCAGCCGCGACGAGATGCTGATGGTGAGCGGCTTTACCGACAACCAGCCGATGTTGCAGAACAACCAGCAGTTTGCCGACAACTGGGAACTGTCGGTGCAGCGCGCGCTGACCGTCACCCGCTCTTTGGTGGCCGGCGGTGTGCGCTCATCGGCGGTGTTCGCCGCGGGTTTTGGCGCTGAACAGGCGGTGGCCAGCAACGCCAATGCCGAAGGGCGCGCCAAAAACCGCCGCGTTGAAATCACGCCCACGCCGCGACTGGTGCTGAAAAAGGCGGGCGGTTGATGAGCGTGGCGGCGGCGGTCAGCACCCTGCCGCAGCAGGACCCAGTGCCGGGCGTGGCCGAACAGATCAGCGCGCTGCGTGCACGCGGCACCGACCCCGTGGGTTTGCGCCGCATCGAAGCGCTGGTTCGGCGCGCCGATTCCCATGCGGGCCTGACGCGGCGGTTGCTGGACCAGCGTGTGCAGCAACTGTTGCTGGCCACCAGCGAGCCAGAAGCTGACCCACGGGAAGACACACAACCTGACGCAGCCACAGTGCCCGTTTCTCGCCATGGGCCACTGACCGATTTGCTGGCGCACATCGCAAACCACGGCGCCTCACCCGGCCCCCACGACCAAGACCCGGCCAGGCCCGGGCACGGGCGAGGGCGCGGGAATGAGCACGTCCAAGGCCATGAACACAACAGGCTCGAGTTGAAAGCCATCCGCGACTACCGTGCCACCTGGAAACGCTTGAGCGTGGAACGCCGCCTGTTGCAGGCGCTGCACCAGGTGCCCGACAACGCCGGCCCGCTGAATACGCAGCGGCTGCTGCACCAGGCGCTGGCAGCCATGGGCGACGCGTCTGCACCCTACTTGCACCGCTTCATGGAACAAGTCGAAGCCTTGTTGTGGCTGGACCAACTGAATCCAGCGCCTGCGGCACCCAAAAAGCCGCGGCACCCCGGCACCAAGCCCTGCTGATAGGGGCGTCAGCCGGCGCCAGCGCCAGTGCACACCCCCCTACGCGTCGATATTCGCCGCTCGCAATGCATTGGTCTCGATGAACTCTCGCCGCGGCTCCACCTCGTCGCCCATCAGCATCGTGAACACCTTGTCGGCTTCAATGGCGTCGTCAATCTGCACACGCAGCAGGCGGCGCACCGTGGGGTCCATCGTGGTTTCCCACAGCTGCGACGGGTTCATCTCGCCCAGGCCCTTGTAACGCTGGCGGCCCACGGCACTTTCGGCTTGCAACATCAGCCAGGCCATGGCGGCGCGGAAGTCAGCCACCTTTTGTTCTTTCATCTTTTCGCCTTCGCCGCGGCGCACCACGGCCTCCGCACCCAACAGGCCCAGGAAGCTGGTGCCGGCGCCGGCCAGCGCGGCATAGTCGGCGCCGTGCAGGAAGTCTTGGGTGATGACGCTGCTTTTCACGTTGCCGTGGTGGCGGCGGCTGATGCGCAGGATGTGTTTGTCGCTGCGGGCGTCGAATTCGGCCGCCACCTGCGCGTCGTTGTGGGCTGCGGCCAGCTGTTTTTGCAGTGCCACGGCGCTTTGCTCGGCGCTGGCTGCCGCGTCCAGATTCAGCGTCAGGCCGTTGCCCATCGCGCGCAACGCGTCCAGGTCCATCCAGTTGCTCAAGCGGTTGATCACGCTGTTGGCCTGCAGGTAGCTGCGTGCCAACTGTTCCAGCGCTTCACCTTGGATGGCCGGGGCAGGCGCTTGGTTGCTGCCTTCCTGCGGCGCGCCTTGTGGCCACACCGCGGCACCGTCCAGCGCCACCTTCAGCAGGTAGGCGTCGAGCTCGGGGCCGTCCTTGATGTACTGCTCGTGTTTGCCCAGCTTCACTTTGTACAGCGGCGGCTGCGCAATGTAGATGTGGCCGCGCTCTACCAGCACCGGCATCTGGCGGTAGAAAAAGGTTAGCAGCAGCGTGCGGATGTGCGCGCCGTCCACATCGGCGTCGGTCATGATGATGATGCGGTGGTAGCGAAGTTTGTCGACGTTGAATTCGTCGGGGCCGATGCTGGTGCCTAACGCGGTGATGAGGGTGACGATGCTGTCGCTGGACAGCAAGCGTTCGTAGCGCGCCCTTTCAACGTTCAGGATCTTGCCGCGCAGCGGCAGGATGGCCTGGAACTTCCGGTCGCGGCCTTGTTTGGCGCTGCCGCCGGCGCTGTCGCCCTCCACGATGTAGATCTCGCACTGGCTGGGGTCTTTTTCCTGGCAGTCGGCCAGTTTGCCGGGCAGGCCCATGCCGTCCATCACACCTTTGCGACGCGTCATTTCGCGGGCTTTGCGGGCCGCTTCGCGGGCTCTTGCCGCGTCAACGATCTTGCCGCAGATGATCTTCGCATCCAGCGGGTTCTCCAGCAGCCAGTCGGTGAGCAGTTTGCTGACGATATCTTCCACTGGGCCGCGCACTTCGCTGCTCACCAGCTTGTCCTTGGTCTGGCTTGAAAACTTGGGCTCGGGCACTTTCACGCTGACCACGCAGGCCAGCCCTTCGCGCATGTCGTCACCAGCCACTTCCACCTTGGCCTTCTTGGCAATTTCGTTTTCGTCGATGTACTTGTTGATGACCCGTGTCATCGCGGCGCGCAGGCCGGTCAGGTGCGTGCCGCCGTCGCGCTGCGGGATGTTGTTGGTGAAACACAAGACGTTTTCGTTGTAACCGTCGTTCCACTGCATGGCCACTTCAACGCCGATGTTGGTGCCCTGGTCGCTGAGTTTGTCGCCCATGGCGTGGAAGATGTTCGGGTGCAGCACTTTTTTGCCGGTGTTGATGAAACCGACAAAACCTTTCACGCCACCGGCGAAGGCGAAGTTGTCTTCCTTGTTGTTGCGTTCGTCCACCAGGCGGATCTTCACGCCGTTGTTCAAGAAACTCAGTTCACGCAGTCGCTTGGCCAGCACGTCGTAATGAAAATCGATGTTGCTGAAGATGGTGTCGTCAGGCAAAAAGTGCACTTCGGTGCCGCGCTTTTCGGTGTCACCAGTGATCTTCATCGGGCTGGTTTCAAAACCCTGTCCTTTGTCGTCGTTCCGCACTTCAATCACGCGGTCCTGCGTCACTCCTCGCTTGAACTCAAGCTGGTGCATCTTGCCTTCACGGCGCACCATCAGGCGCAACCACACGCTGAGTGCGTTCACGCAACTGACCCCCACACCGTGCAGGCCGCCCGAGACCTTGTAGCTGTTCTGGTTGAACTTGCCGCCAGCGTGCAGTTCAGTCAGTGCAATTTCAGCGGCAGAGCGTTTGGGCTCGTGTTTGTCATCCATCTTTACGCCGGTGGGGATGCCGCGGCCGTTGTCGGTGACGCTTATGCTGTTGTCGCTGTGGATGGTGACGACGATGTCGTCGCAGTGGCCGGCCAGCGCTTCGTCGATGCTGTTGTCCACCACTTCAAACACCAAATGGTGCAAGCCGGTGCCGTCGCTGGTGTCGCCGATATACATGCCAGGTCTTTTGCGTACCGCTTCCAGGCCTTCCAAGATCTGGATGCTGCCTTCGCCATACGCAGTGCTGGCTTCACTGCCGGTGCTGATGACCAGACCTTCGGCCGTGGGCACCTCACGCTGCACCACACCTTCGCCAAGTTTGGATTCGGGTTTGTTCACGGTCGGATCGGTCATCGGGAAGCTCTTTTTTCAGACTTGGCCCGCGCAGCACGGTGGTGTGCGGGCCCATTTAGAAACGCTTCAGCGGGCCTGGGCCCGCTGTGCTGGTGGTGCAAGGTGGATGAAGTCGCAGGGCCGCTCAGATGCGCATCGGCATCACCACGTACTTGAAACCGGGCTGCTCGGGGATGCTGAACAACGCGCTGGCGGCACCGTCTTGCAACTCCAGTTTCACCATCTCGTGGTTGTTGTTGGCCAGCACGTCAATGAGATAGGTGACGTTGAAGCCAATCTCGATGGGGTCACCGTTGTAGTCGATTTCCAGCTCTTCCTTGGCTTCTTCCTGTTCGGCATTGCTGGACGCGATGCGCAATACACCGGGGTCGATGTTGACCCGCACCCCCTTGAATTTTTCGCTCGTCAGAATGGCTGCCCGCTGCAAGCTGGCCAGCAGCGGCGCACGGCCCAGCGTGATGGCGTTTTTGTGGTTCTTGGGAATGACACGGTTGTAGTCGGGGAACTTGCCTTCCACCAGCTTGGTGACAAATTCCATGCCCGAGAACATGAACTTGGCCTGGTTGTTGGCAAAGCGCATTTCGATGGTTGTGTCTTCGTCTTTCAGCAAACGCTGCAGTTCCAGCACCGTCTTGCGCGGCAAAATCACTTCTTGTTTGTTGGGCATCTCGGCGTCCAGCGTGCTTTGTGCCAAAGCCAGTCGGTGACCGTCGGTGGCCACCAGTGTCAACAGCTTGCCTTCGGCGATGAACAGGATGCCGTTCAGGTAGTAGCGGATGTCGTGCACCGCCATCGCAAAGTGCACCTGGTTGATCAGCGCTCGCAAGGTCTTCTGCGGCACGCTGAAAGCCGGGCCAAAGTCGACACTTTCGTTGACGAGTGGAAAATCGTCCGCTGGCAAGGTCTGCAGGGTGAAACGACTTTTGCCGCCCTGCAGCGTGAGCTTGTTCTGGTTGGCAGTCAACGACACCATCTGCTCGGCCGGCAGGCTGCGCAAGATGTCGATGAGCTTGCGGGCACCCACGGTGGTGCTGTGGTTGCCCGCATCACCACCCAGCACGGCGCTGGTACGCACCTGGATTTCCAGGTCGCTGGTGGTGAATTCCACGCTGTCACCGGTTTTGCGCATCAGCACGTTGGCCAGGATGGGCAGGGTATGGCGGCGCTCCACGATGCCTGCCACCGACTGCAGGGCTTCCAGAACCTGGGCCTGGGCTGCTTTCAGAACAATCATGTAAATACTCTTTTTAAGAGGTGGTAGTAGCAGTAGAGGCCAGCCTGAACTGGGGATAAGCCTATTTTCGCCTGTTCTGACAAGGGCTTAGGCACAGAGCAACCCTGTGGGCCCGGCCCTGCTGCTGCTGCACCCGTTATGGGGACAAATGCAGTGCGGGGACAGGGTCTGTGGAAAAGAAGGTGGTTGTGCCAGCGTTTTCAACAGACTTCCAGGCCGGTTTTTGTGCTTGCTGGCCATGCCGTGCGCAGTGCAATTTCAGCCCTTCAGGGTCTGCTCCAGCACGTGCAGTTGCTGGTTCAGTTCGGGGTTGACGGTGCGCTCGGCGCCTATCTTGCGCACCGCATGCAGCACCGTGGTGTGGTCGCGGCCCCCAAACAGTTCACCAATCTCGGGCAGGCTCTTCTTGGTCATGTCCTTGGCCAGGTACATCGCAATCTGGCGTGGCCGAGCGATGCTGGCCGGGCGCTTCTTGCTGTACATGTCGGCAACCTTGATCTTGTAGAAGTCGGCCACGGTTTTCTGGATATTCTCGACGCCAATTTGTCGGTTCTGGATGGACAGCAGGTCTTTCAGTGCTTCGCGCGCCAGTCCTATGTTGATGTCTTTGTGGCTGAAGCGGCTGTAGGCCAGCACCTTGCGCAGCGCACCTTCCAGTTCACGCACGTTGGCACGCACATTCTTGGCAATGAAAAAGGCCACGTCCTCGGGCATCTCGGTGGCCTCGGCATGGGCCTTGCGCATCAGGATGGCGACACGCATTTCCAGCTCGGGTGGTTCAATGGCCACCGTCAGACCAGCGTCAAAGCGGCTGGTCAGCCGTTCGTCAATGTCCACCAACCCTTTGGGGTAGGTGTCGCTGGTCATGATGATGTGCGCGCGCTTGCTGAGCAGGGCTTCAAAGGTGTTGAAGAACTCTTCCTGGGTGCGTTCCTTGCCAGCGAAAAACTGCACGTCGTCGATGAGCAGCAAGTCCAGCCCGTGGTACTTGGCCTTCAGTTCGTCAAAAGTTTTGCGCTGGTAGTTTTTCACCACGTCGCTGATGAACTGCTCGGCGTGCAGGTACAGCACGCGGGCCTGCGGGTTGTCTTGCAGCAGTGAATTGCCCACCGCATGCACCAAGTGGGTTTTGCCCAGGCCCACACCGCCGTAGATGAACAGCGGGTTGTACATGACGCCCGGTGCGCCGGCCACATGCAGCGCTGCGGTGCGTGCCATCTGGTTGGCACGGCCAGCCACCAGGGTGTCGAAAGTTAGGGCTGGGTTCAGCCGGTAAGGGTTGGAGGCTGGCGCCAACGGGCGCGCGGGGCTGGGCGCAAAGTTGGGAGAGGGGGCGTGGTGACCCGAATGATTAAAAGCCGTGGCGAGGCCGTTGCTTTGTACCCCTGCATGTGGGTTCAGCAGACCCAGCGCATCCAACGCCACACTGGCAGCAGCTACCGTGGGACCACGGCGCAGTGCCATGCTCGGCAGTTGACCGGCTGCCAAATCGGGCCTTGCCGTGGGTACGACAGCCAAGTCCAGGCGCACGCTGTGCCCGGCGATGTCGCACAACAGCGATTGAATGCGCGCGGCGTATTGTGTGCGGATCCAGTCCAGCTTAAAACGGTTGGGTACCCGCACGGTGACCACGGTGCGGGGTGTGTTGTCGGCAGCAACGGGCGGCTCGGTTTGCTGCGAGTCGACAACCATGAGGTTGGGGTCGGTGCCGCCGCTGCAACCGGCGGCAGCCGCAACAGGGCTGACCACTGCCGACATCGCCAGCGGGCGGATCCAAGTGTTGAATTGCTGTTCAGGCAGTTCGGCAGCAAGGCGTTCGCAACCCAACTGCCACAAGTCGAGGCTCATTGTGGACATCTTCTTTTTTAGAGCCGCCGAGAAGTGCGTTTTGCGTTCGGCGGATTGAGGTTATCCACAACTTTGAGGCCGGCGTCAAGCCCCACGGCAAGCCTTGGTTTGCGGTGCAAGTGTTTGACCGCAAAGGTGTTTTTTGCTGTAATCATGGGTTTCCCGGATTTGCCAGGGCGCCACACGCGGTGCCACACCCGGTGCTGTAGCGATCAGGCTCCCGGTTGGGGTGCTGAGCTTCAGGCGTCAATTTCAGCCGCAAGTTCCAGCTGCAAGTTCAGGATACAAGTTCGAGATGCAAGCTCGAGATACAAGTTCGAGCATCAAGCTCGAAACAAAAACTCGAGATTCAGACGGTCGCCCTTGGCTTAACCCCTGCGGTTCAGTCTCAGGCGACCTTTTTTAGCACCGGCCCTTACGGCCACAACAAGGCCATCGTGCCCCCCGCCCGTCATGAAGCGCACCTATCAGCCCTCCAAGATCCGCCGCGCTCGCACGCACGGCTTCCTCGTGCGCATGAAAACCCGGGGTGGCCGCGCGGTGCTGAATGCCCGCCGCGCCAAGGGCCGCAAGCGTTTGGGTGTGTGACACACCGCTGAGGTGGTTTCGCCCCGCGGGCTTGCGTTCCGCTCCCCAGCGCACGGTCGACTCTGGCCACTGGTCTGCAGTCTGTACTGTGGTTCAGCGCCATCAGCAGGGCTGCGCGCCTCCATCAGCACCTGACACCACCTGGAGCCTGTCCATGCTCCAACGGCTTGTACACAAGGCTGACTTTGAACGCTTGCTGGCTTCCCGGTCCCGGTTGCGGAGTGCCCACTTCGCTCTGCACCACGTGGCCGGTGAACCAGCTGTGCCAAAAAAGCCTGCAAGGGTGCTGGTGCAATCCAAGTTATCAACAGCCCTTGTGGGCAGCTCTGCACAGGTTGTGGATAACTTTGGTGGTGGGCAGTGGTTGGGGTGTGTGGTGCCCAAACGGCATGCCCGAAGGTCGGTAACACGCAGCCTGATCAAGCGGCAGATGCGCAGTGCGTTTGAACGTCATGCGCGGTTGTTGCCCGCGGGGTTGTGGCTGTTGCGTTTAAGCCAAGGGTTTAAGGTGAGCGACTTTGTGTCTGCGCGGTCGGCCGCATTGGCGCTGTCGGTGCGTACCGAGCTTGAAGCCTTGTTGCTGAACCAGCAACCACGCCAGACCAGGTCTGCAGCAGCGGGTGGGGTTGGCGCCGCTGTTGCTGGTGTTGGAACCGCTGGTGCTGGCGATCTACCAGCTGCCCAGCAGGCGGGAACTACGCGGTGCTGAGGTCTCTGTGGCAGGGCTTGGTCAACACCGTGGGCGCTGCCAGCCAGCAAGCGCTGATGTTGCTGGTGCGTGTGTACCGCTTTTGGCTGAAGCCATGGCTGGGCAACACCTGTCGTTTTGAACCCAGTTGCTCAGCCTATGCGCTGCAAGCGTTGAAACAGCATGGTGCTGCGCGCGGTGCAGCTTTGGCTGGATGGCGTCTCCTGCGCTGCCACCCCTGGTGTGAGGGCGGCTGCGATGCCGTACCCGACGTCTGGACATCACCCTGGGTCAAGATAGCGCTGAAATCCAACAACAACGCCGGCCGTGGTCTTTTCACTGCGCTGACTTCTACCCAGGCGCCACCAACCCCGGTTGATGAAGCGCCTGCAAACCGGAAATAAATATGACCGATATGCGCCGCACCATCTTGTGGGTGGTTTTCACGATGTCACTCGTGCTGCTGTGGGACGCCTGGAACAAACACACCGGGCAGCCGTCCATTTTTGGTGGCAGCACCAAACCGCCTGCCGTCTCGGCGGGCCCGGCGCCCGGACCGGCACCCGTGCTGGGGTCTGCGTCCGTGCCGCCAGCAGCTGCAGTACCTGCGGCCGCAGGCGCCACCGTCGCGCCTTTGCCGTCGGCACCGGTTGCCGTTCCAACCAGCGAGCAGACCACCCTGACCACCGACGTCGTGAAAGCCACCTTTGACAGCCTGGGCGGCTCATTGGTGCGCCTGGAACTGTTGGCACACCGCGACATGGCGGACGGCAAGCGCACGCAGGTGTTGTTTGAGCAAAGCCCGAAGCGGCTGTATGTGGCGCAAACGGGCTTGATCACCGGCGCAGCGGGAGTGGTGCTGCCCAACCACCTGACTGCGATGACTGTCTCAAAAGGTGAGCGCACACTCGCATCAGGCTCCAACGAGATCAGCATCAGCTTTGAGTCACCCGCTCTTGATGGGCACAAGCTGGTGAAGACCTACACGCTCAAGCGCGGGGCCTACACGGTGGCCGTGAAACACGAGTTCAGCAACCAGGGTGCAGTGTCCGTGCCTGCGCAGGTCTATTTGCAACTGGCGCGCGACGGCAATCCGCCCGAAGGGGAGTCGAGTTTTTATTTCACCTTCACGGGCCCGGCGGTCTACACCGAAGCCAAGAAGTTTCAGAAAGTGGAATTCAAAGACATCGCCAAAGGCAGCACCAGCCACGAAAAAGCGGGCGACAGCGGCTGGGTGGCGATGGTGCAGCACTACTTCGCTTCAGCCTGGCTGGTACCGCAGCCCGGGCCGCGCGAATTCCGCACCACCAAAGTGGCTGACAACCACTACACGGTGGCCATGGTGATGCCGCTGGGCGACGTGGCGCCTGGCAGCACCAAGGTCTTTGAGGCGACGCTGTTTGCCGGCCCGCAGGAAGAAAACAACCTGGCCGCGTTGGCGCCGGGGCTGGAGCTGGTGAAAGACTACGGCTGGCTGACGGTGCTGAGCAAGCCGCTGTTCTGGCTGCTGGACAAGCTGCACAGCGTGCTGGGCAACTGGGGCTGGGCCATCGTGGCGCTGGTGGTGCTGCTGAAAATTGCCTTCTACTGGCTGAATGCCAGCGCTTACCGCAGCATGGGCAAGATGAAGGCGCTGGCGCCCAAGGTGGAAGAACTGAAGGGCCGCTACAAGGACAAGCCGCAAGAGATGCAGCAGGCCATGATGCGCATCTACAAGGAAGAAAAGGTCAACCCGTTGGGGGGCTGTCTGCCGATCTTTGTGCAGATGCCGTTTTTCATCGCGCTGTACTGGGTGCTGCTCAGCAGTGTGGAGATGCGCGGCGCGCCGTGGATTGCCTGGATCACCGACCTGGCCCAGCCCGACAGCCTGTTTGGTGTCATACCGGGCCTGAACATGCCGATCGGCCCACTGCCCATCCTGATGACGGCGTCGTCGTTGTTTCAGGTTTGGCTGAACCCCGCGCCGGCCGACCCCATGCAAGCCAAGCTGATGTGGATGATGCCGCTCATCTTCGGCATCATGTTTTTCTTCTTTCCTTCGGGGTTGGTGTTGTATTGGCTCACCAACAACGTGTTGTCGATTGCGCAGCAGTGGTTCATCAACAAGCAGTTGGGAGTTCTCGGGAAGTGAAGCTGGGCAAGTAATTAAAAGCAACAGGCCCGCAGGTGCGTGAACAGCGCACGCGGGCTCCCGTGCCCAGCCAAACAGGGGGGTTGTGGTGCGACGGCTTTGTGCCGACGATGTAGCCATGCGGGCGACCCGGCTTGAAACAGCCGGCTCAGGAGTCCGGACCACCTGTCCCGTACAGGCCAGGTGCCGCTCCACCCGCGCCACATGCCGCCTGCGCAGCGCTCCGCTGCCCCTGCTCCCGCTCCCGCTGATGCCACGGCCGCGGCCACAATGCCGCCACCATGCAGCCGCTGCCGCCAGGCCTCAACGCTGACGCCATCGTCGCCATTGCCACCGCACCCGGGCGCGGTGCAGTGGGCATCGTGCGCGCCTCGGGCCGCAACCTCACGCCGCTGATCAACGCAGTCTGTGGCCGCACGCTGCTGCCCCGCCAGGCCACGCTGCTGCCTTTCATGGGCGCACAAGGCGAGGTGCTGGACCAAGGCCTGGCGCTGCACTTTCCCGCCCCCCACAGCTACACCGGCGAAGACGTGCTGGAACTGCAGGCCCATGGCGGCCCGGTGCTGCTGCAGCTGCTGCTGGCGCGTTGCCTGCAGGCGCAGCCGGGGCTGCGTCTGGCTGCGCCGGGTGAATTCACGCAGCGCGCTTTTCTGAACGACAAACTCGACCTGGCGCAGGCAGAAGCGGTGGCCGACCTGATCGACGCCAGCACCGAGGCCGCAGCCCGGTCAGCGGCGCGGTCGCTCAGCGGCGCTTTCTCGCAGCAAGTGAATGAATTGGCGACCCGCATGGTGCAGCTTCGGATGCTGGTGGAAGCCACACTGGACTTTCCCGAAGAAGAAATCGATTTCCTGGAAAATGCCGGTGCGCGTTTGCAGCTGGATGGCATCGAACAGACCTTACAAGCCGCATTGTTGCGCGCGCGCCAGGGTGCGTTGCTGCGCGAAGGCCTGCACGTGGTCATTGCCGGCCAGCCCAATGTGGGCAAGAGCAGCCTGCTGAACGCACTGGCAGGGGCCGAGCTGGCCATCGTCACACCCATAGCCGGCACCACGCGCGACCGCATCAGCCAAACCATAC
>JANNMQ010000502.1:0-9872 GCA_031398045.1 Rubrivivax sp. | reverse complement strand
CTGCAGCCGCAGGCCAAGAGCCAAAAACTGCGCGACGCAGCCGTCACGGTGGCGCTGTTGGCTGCCGGCGTGCTGTGGGAAACCAGCGGCGCTGACCAGGCGTTGACCCGCCTGTTTGGCCAGGCCGGCGGTTTTGCCTGGCGCAATCACTTCATCACGGCCACCCTGGTGCACGAAGGGGGGCGCATGCTGGCCTGGGCCACGTTGCTGGCGCTGCTGGTGTGCGCGCTGCACGCGCCGGTGCCTGTGCCCGTGCCGATGGGGCCCGCTGCGACCCGCACACCCAGCCGCGGCGAGCGTCGGTTTTGGTTGGCCATCACGCTGTTATGCCTGTTGCTGGTGCCGGCCCTCAAGCGCTACAGCGCCACGTCGTGCCCCTGGGACTTGGCTGAATACGGCGGCGCGGCGCAAGCCGTGTCGCACTGGCTGTGGGGCGTGGCCGACGGTGGGCCGGGCCACTGTTTCCCTTCGGGCCATGCAGTGGGCGCGTTGGCCTTTCTGAGCCAGTACTTCCTGTGGCGCCCACACCAACCACGCCGCGCGCGCCGGTGGTTGTGGTTGGTGCTGGCCACCGGCTGCGTCTTCGGCTTGGGCCAGCTGGCACGTGGCGCCCACCATGCCAGCCACAGCTTCTGGTCGGGCTGGCTGTGCTGGACGGTGTGCGTGGTGGCCCACGCGTGGCGCCCTGCACCAGGGCGCTGAAGCAGAGCCGCCTGCCTTCAGCAGCCCAACAACAGCTCAACAACAGCCCAACTTCGGCCCAACTTCGGCCCAACATCAGCCCGACACCGTCCCCCATCACCACTTACAGCCGCCCTCGCGCAGCGCGTCCACCGCCAGCGGCACCACCGCCAACAGCCCGGCCCCGGCATAGGCTTTGCGGCAATCTTCTTTGGCCGCTTTTTCTATCGCGCTGCCCAGCTTGTCGGGCACCTCGGGCGGGCGTGGCAACGCGGGCAGCAAACCGGTGGTGCTGTAGCGCGACAGTTCACCGCCGCGCAGGCGCGGCAGTTCCAGGTTCAGCCGCTTGGGCGCGCTGGCCGGGGTGGACGGCAGCGTGGCCACGTCGTTGCCCAGCCGGCTGCCGGCATCGGGTGCGCCTGGCCCCGCGCCAGTGGCCAGCGCGGGCAACAGCGGCCCCGGTTTGGGCAAGCTGGGCAAGGCCGCGGCGGCGACAGGTGCTGCCGCCGCTGACGTGGTGGGCAGGGCAGGCTGCGGGCCGCTAACGGCCGCCCCGAGCACGGTAGCGGGCCGTGCCATCAACACGGGTTCAGGCAACGCAGCCGGTGCCGGGGCGATGCGGGCCGAGGGCGCTGGTACGGAAGCCAGCACCGGCGGGGGTTCCGGCAACAAAGTGGCATTGGCGCGCAAGGCTGGTTCTGTCAACGCTGGTGCCACCGGCTTCGCCGGCAGCGCGGGCACCTGCTTCAAGGGTGATGCCAATGCGGTAACCGGTGCCAAGGGCACGGCAGGCAACGCCGCCAGGCTGGCCGGGGGCTGCCGCAGGGGTGCCAGGTCGGGGGTAGCCAGCGCGGTGGCGGGCGCGATGGGTTTCAAGCCCAGGGTGGAGGTGGTGGACAAAGCATCCGCATCAGCAGGCTGCTCGCGCTGTACCGCGGCAGCACCTTGAGACCCTTGGGAGCCTGGGCCGACCGGGGTGCTTTGAACCATGGGCGTCACGGCGGCCATCGGTGGCGGCACAGGCGCTGGCGCAGGCGCAGGCGCAGTCACAGGCACGGGCACGGGCACGGGCACGGGCGGTGCAGGCACCAGCAGCGGCAGCGGCAGCGGCAGCGCTGGCTCCAGCGCTGCAGCGGCCGTCTGCCCATCAGGCCTGCCAGCAGGCAGCGGCGCCCAGTTGCCCAGCTGTGCTGCACCGGGTGGTGTGGCTTCTTGCGGCAGTGTCGAACGCACCGCACCGCCAAACCGCTGCTCCTGGGCATCGCCCGGCGCACCGGTGGGCGTGGCCGGCAACTGCGGCGCTTGCGCCTGGCCAACAGGCCCCACCGGAGCACCTTGTAAGGTGATGTTCAGGCTGCCAAACACGCCCTGCCCCTCACGGGCGGTACCGCCGGGTGCGTTGCCCAGCATCAACACCAACCACACATGCAGCAGCAGGGCCAGCACCAAAAAGCGTGGCAGCGGGGTGGGCAGGGCCTGGGGCCAGATCAGCGCGGTGGCGGGTAAGGGCTGCGCAGTCATGCATCAAGACGTGGGGCGACAGGGCTAAGTTTCGCAGGCGCCGCAGGCCCTGTCACAGGGTGGGGTCTGGCCCGCACCACAGTGCAGTGTGCGTTCTTGCCTGTTGGCAGCCTGGGCGGCAGCCACACCCCGCCATGCGCAGCCCGGCTGGCTCGGTTCTAATCGCAGGTTGCACGCCAGCGGGCGGCCCCCAGCCAAGGAGTACCAGTGCCATGAACCAACTTCAACAGCTCAAGACCATGACCACGGTGGTTGCCGACACCGGCAATTTTCTGCAGTTGGCGCAGTACACGCCGCAAGACGCCACCACCAACCCCAGCCTGATCTTGAAAACGGTGCAGCACCCCGACTACGCACCGATGCTGGCCGACTGCGTGCGGGCGCATCGCAACGCGGCGCTGGAGGTTGTTGTTGACCACGTGCTGGTGCATTTTGGCCAGCAGATCTTGAAAGTGGTGCCAGGGCGCGTCAGCACCGAAGTTGACGCACGTCTGTCGTTCGACACCGCTGCCACGTTGGCGCGCGCGCGACGCATCATCACCCTTTATGAAGCAGCGGGTACACCACGCAGCCGGGTGCTGATCAAGATTGCGGCCACTTGGGAAGGCATACGTGCTGCCGAGACGCTGGAACGCGAAGGCATCCGCTGCAACCTGACGTTGCTGTTTGCTTTTGCCCAAGCCGTGGCCTGCGGCGACGCGGGCGTGCAGCTGATCAGCCCCTTTGTGGGCCGCATCTACGACTGGCACAAAAAAAATGCCGGTGCCGCGTGGGACGAAGCCCGCAACGCAGGCGACAACGATCCGGGTGTGAAAAGTGTGCGCGCCATTTACAACCACTACAAGCGCCACAGCATCCAGACCGAGGTGATGGGGGCCAGCTTTCGCAACGTCGGCCAGATCATTGCGCTGGCGGGCTGCGACCTGCTGACCATAGCGCCCGAGTTGCTGACTCAATTGCAGGCCAGCCAGGCGCCCGTGCCGCTGATGCTGGACGCCAAAGAATCCATCAGCATGAACCTGCCGGTGGTGCGCCACAACGAAAAAACCTTTCGCTGGGCCATGAACGAAGACGCCATGGCCACTGAAAAACTGGCCGAAGGCATTCGGGCCTTCGCTGCCGACTCGGCCAAGCTGGACGCTTTGGTTGAAAGCCAGCGCACATGACGCTGCCCGCCTACCCGCGGTGCGACGAAACCCCGGCCTGGGCGGCTCTGCAGGGCCACTACCAGGCCCATGGCCGCCAGCTGGACCTGCGCGAAGCCTTTGCGCGCGATGCCCAGCGTTTTGCTGCGTTCAGCTTCCAGGCGCCCGAAGTTTTTGCCGACCTCAGCAAAAACCATATCGACACCGCCACGCTGCACTTCCTGCTGGCTTTGGCGCGTGAATGTGGCCTGCCCGCGCAGCGTGACGCCCTGTTGCGCGGCGACGTGGTGAACCACACCGAAGGCCGCGCCGTGTTGCACACGGCCTTGCGGGCGCCCCGGGGCGCCGGCCCTCACGGCGCTGAAGTGCATGGCGTGCTGGATGCCCTGCTGGATTACGCCGAAACGGTGCGCACTGCATCTGGCGACAGCGCCATCACCGACGTGGTGAATATCGGCATCGGCGGCAGCGATTTGGGCCCGCGCATGGTGGTGCAGGCCTTGCAGGCCTATGGCCACCCGCGCTTGCGCATGCACTTTGTCAGCAACGTCGACGGCCACGACATCGCGCCGCTGCTGGCGCGTCTGTGCGCACCGCGCACGCTGTTCATCGTGGCCAGCAAAACCTTCACCACGCAAGAAACCATGGCCAACGCACACGCCGCCAAGGCCTGGTTTCTGGCGCAGGGCGGCACCGACACGGCACGCCACTTTGTCGGCGTAACCACCAACTTGCAGGCTGCCGCGGCTTTTGGCATCAGCACCACGTTTGGCTTTTGGGACTGGGTGGGTGGCCGTTATTCGCTGTGGAGCGCCATCGGCCTGCCGATTGCCATCGCCATTGGCGCACAAGGCTTTCGCGAACTGCTGGCCGGCGCCCATGCGATGGACCAACACTTCGCCACCACACCGCTGGCGCGCAACGTGCCCGTGCTGCTGGGCCTGCTGGACCTGTGGCTGCGCAACTTCCACCACCGCGGCAGCCGCAGCGTGGCGCCTTACCACCAAGGTCTGCGGCGCCTGCCGGCTTATCTGCAACAGCTGGAAATGGAAAGCAACGGCAAATGTGTGGACCACCAAGGCCGCAGCTTGCCTTTTGCCACCAGCCCGGTGGTCTGGGGCGAAGCCGGCACCAACGGCCAACACGCTTACTTCCAGATGCTGCACCAGGGCACCGACGTGATCCCGGTGGAGTTCATCGCCGTCAAAACACCGGCCCACGGTCTGTTGGGCCAGCACCAGAAGCTGCTGGCCAACTGTCTGGCACAGAGCCAGGCGCTGATGTTGGGCAAAACCGCTGAACAGGCGCTGCAAGACAAGGCGCCCACAGCCAGCGCTGACATCAACCCTGAAGTGCTGGCGCACCACCGCAATTTTCCAGGCAACCGGCCCAGCACCACGCTGGTGCTGGACGCGTTGACGCCACACGCACTGGGAGCCCTGATCGCTATGTATGAACACCGCGTATTCACCAGCGGCGCGCTGTGGGGCATCAACAGCTACGACCAGTGGGGTGTGGAACTGGGCAAAGCACTGGCCGGCCAGCTGTTGCCGCGGCTGGAACGAGCAAACACGGCCCCGGCACCCATCAGCGACAACCTGGCTGACCTTGACGGGTCCACCGCGGGGCTGCTGCGACGGCTGCGCGCCTGAACGGAAGCGGCCCGCCCATCCGCAGACCCGTGGCGCCACCGGCCACCACCCAGCCCCCGCATGACCGATAAAAAACACATCGTTTTCGACCTCGGCGCCGTGCTGTTTCATTGGCAGCCTGAAACCATGCTGCAGCGCGAACTGCCGCATGTGGCAGTGGACGCGGCCCGTGCGCAGCGCTGGGTGACCGAGATTTTCCAGGGCTACAAGGGTGACTGGGGTGAATTTGACCGCGGCACCGTCAGCGTGCCCGAACTGGTGCGGCGCATCAGCCGCCGCACCGGCCTGGCTGCAGCTGATGTGCTGACGGTGGTGAACGCGGTGCCGCGTGAACTGCAGCCCATCACCGACACGGTGGCGCTGCTGCACCGCCTGCACGCCGCTGGCCACACGCTGCACTACCTGTCCAACATGCCCGCACCCTATGCCGAGCTGCTGGAACAGAACGCCTTTTTCGGCTGCTTCACCAGCGGCGTCTTTTCTTGCCGCGTACACCACAACAAACCCGAAACAGCGATTTTTGACGTGGCGGTGCGGCGCTTTGGCGTGCCGGCGGACAACCTGGTGTTTCTGGACGACCAGCTGCCGAATGTGCAGGCCGCGCAGGCGCTGGGCTGGAACGCACTGCAGTTCAGCCATGCGCACCAGGCCGAGGCCGAGATGCGCGCGGCAGGTTGGGTGGCCATCCGCTGACTGCAGGCAAAACCCTTCAATGCCTGCATTGAAGGTACTTCGGAGAATTGACTATGGCCATGCTGACGGTGCGCAACATTCCTGATGAGCTGCACAGAGCATTGCGTGTGTGCGCGGCCCAGGACGGCCGCAGCATGGAAGCCGAGGTGCGCGGCATCCTGGAATCTGCTGTCAGCCCGCAAGGACGGCTGAAACTGGGAACGCTGCTGGCTGGCATGGGGCGCAAAGCCCAGTTGACGGCTGAGGAGTTTTCTGTCTTCGACCAGGTTCGCAGCAAGCTTGTGGCTCACCCGGTGAACTTTGAATGATGCTTCTCGACACCAACGTGGTGTCCGAACCGCTGCGGCCTTCACCCGACGCCCGTGGCTACCTGGTGGCCATAGCCGCTGCGAACGGCTTGGCAGTGGCGACCCGAGACACGGGCGCCTTTCAGGCTGCCGGCAATGTGGTCATCAACCCCTGGCAGGCTTGAGGGCCTTTAAAGGCAACGCTCCAACACCATCAGTCGCGGTGTTCCACAGCCTGCGACGCCGGCTCGTCCATCCACGACTCCAGCAGCGTGTACGACACCGCCAGCACCACGGGGCCAACAAAAATGCCCACCAGGCCGAAGGCAAACATACCGCCGATGACGCCAAAAAAGATCAGCACCAAAGGCAGGTCGGCACCCACTCTGATGAGCAGCGGCCGCAACACGTTGTCCATCGTGCCCACCACGGCGCTCCAGACGATGAGGAAGATGCCCCAGCCCACGCTGTCACCCAAGAAAGCCCAGACGGCGGCACCCAGCAGCACCGGCACCGCCCCCACCTGGGCCAGACACAGCATAAACATCACGGCGGTTAACAAACCGGCAAAGGGCACACTGGCCAGTACCAACCCCAACCCACCCATCACCGCCTGCACCACCGCGGTAACACCCACACCCAGCGCCACGCCGCGTATGGCGTCACCAGCCAGCTTCACCGCTGCCGCGCCGCGCTCACCGCCCAGGCGACGCGCAAAGCGCCGCACCAGTTCGCTGGCCTCTTCACCGGTGCCGTACATCACGGCTGCGATCAACACCGTCAACAAAAACTGCAGCATCAGCACACCCACGCTGCCCACCTCGGCCACAAACCAGCGCGTCAGGTTGCCGGCATAAGGGCTCAAGCGCGGCAGCAGGTCGCGCAGGCCCAGGTCGGCCGCTTGCTGCCAGGCGCGTTCTATCAAGCCCCCCACCAGCGGCAACTGTTGCAGCCAGCCGGGTGGGCTGTCGGGCAGCCGGTAGGTGGTGGCCAACGTGGCCCAGTCCATCATGACGTCGGCATTGCCCACGATGGTGACGATGGCCCCCGTGAGCGGCACCACAAACAACAACAGCAGCAGCAGCGACATCACCGTCACGGCCAGCCAGCGCCGATGCCAGAGGATTTTTTCGATGCCCAACATCAGCGGCCAGGTGGCCACCACCACCATCGTGGCCCAGATCGCCGGCCCCACGAAGGGGCGCAAGATCCACAACGACGCCGCCAGCAGCGCACCGATGAACAGCACGGCAAAGGTGGTGCGCGTCAGGTCGCGCGGGCCAGTCTGGTTCAACGCGGCTTCTCTTCGTAGGGCAGCACGCTGGTGGCTTCAATGCGGTAGCTGGACGCCCCCATGTAGGAATCGGTGCGCTGCGTGGTGACGGTGCCGGTGATCCACACCGTGTCCATCGACCGAAAACCCTTGGCCGGCGACTTGGGCAACACATGCACGATCTGGTTGGCCGGCGGCGGCGGGCTGTGAATGCAAGCGCCGAAATAAGGCACCAGCAAAAACTCCTTCAGCCCTTCTTTGCTGTCTTCCAGCGGCACCACAAAACCCGGCAGGCGCACCACCTGGCCCACGATGGCCGGGTTGGTGGGTGCGTTGTCCCAGGCGTCACGCATCTTTTTCAGCATCGCACTGGCGCGTGGGTCGCCATCGTCCAGGGTTTGAAAGTCCAGGCCCTTGAAGTCCTTGAAAGGGTCCCAGTTGGCCGGCACCAGGGCTTCCCAATTGATGGTGCGTACCGCCGCCTGCGCGGCCGTGGCTGCAGGCTTGGCCGGCAGCGCTGGTTTCATCAACGGCACGCCCGCAGCGGCCTGCGCGTAAGCACCCGCGTGCAAGCAAAGTGCAGCCCATAACGTGAGGCCGCAGAGGACGGTTCGGTGGCACAGGTTCATGGCATGGACAGGCAGGGTTGGACAGAGGCGCTGGTGCGGCCGGGTGGGTCAGGTGCGCGGCGAAAGCCCGTCGGCCAACGACAGCCGATAAGCGCGCCAGCCGGGCACCAGGCTGGCAAGCATACCCGCGGCCACCACGGCAGCCCAGAGCATCCACTGCTGGGCCGTGGGGGCACTGGCGGCCAGCGTGATGCCAAACCGCTGCTGCACCCAAGGCCCGGCCCACATCACCGCCGCCGCTGCAACCAGCGCCCCCAGCAGCGCACCGGCCAGCGTCAGCAGCGCACCTTCAGCGGCCAGCAGCAACAGCACATGGCGCGGGCCGGCACCCACGGCACGCAACACCGCCAGTTCACGCCTTCTTTCGTTCAAGCCGGCCAGCACCACGGCCACCAACGAAGCCAGGCTGACCACCGCCACCAGGCCCGACAGTGCCAACAGCGCCTTTTCACCCAGGCCCACGGCCGCCCACAGTTCGTCCAGTGCCACACCGGGCAGCACCGCCAGCAGCGGTTCGTCGCTGTACTGAGCCACAAAACGCTGCACGTTGAACACCGCCACGCGGTTTTTCAGGCCCACCAGCGCGGCGGTGGCCGTCTTGGGCTCGAGGTCGAACTTGCGTGCGTTTTCGGGGGCGATCTGCAGGCCCGCCGCGGCCGGCAGCGGCGCGCCGCCCACCCAGTCCAGGTGGATGGCCGTTATGGCTTGCAGACTGACATGCACCGTGCGGTCGACGGGGGTGCCCGTGGGCGCCAGCACGCCCACCACCGTGAAAGGTTTGTCGGCATGTTCCTGCGCCAGTTCGCCACCGGCCTGCACCATGCCGTGGCTGAGCGTGATGCGCTGGTTCAAGCCGTAGCCCAACGTCTGCGCCACTTCCGAGCCCACCACCGCTTCGTACAGGCCATCCAGCGTGCCGGCAAAGGCGCGGCCCTGGGCCATCTTCAACGGCTGTTTGTCACCATAGGCAAAGTGTTCAAAATAAGCCGGCGTGGTGCCCAAGACGGGGCGGCCGCGGTGCGAATCACCCAGCGCCAGCGGCACCACCCAAGCCACCGCCCGGTGCTGCGCGATGGCGCGCACGCTGTCCATGCTGATGTTGTTGGTTGCGCCACCGACACGGAACACCGCATACAGCATCAACTGCACCGGCCCCGTGCGTGCGCCGACGATGAGATCGGTGCCGCTAACGGCCTGCGAAAAGCTGCTGCGGATGTCGGTGCGCAGCCGTTCCAGTGTCAGCAGCAGTGCCGTGGCCAATGCAATGGACAGCACCACCAGCGACAGCGTGCCGCGGCGGTTCAGCGCGCTGCGCCAGGCAATGTGCAGCAGGGCTTTCATGGCCAGTGTTTCATGCCGCAGCGGCCTGCGCGGCGCGGTTCAACGCGGGCAGCGACAGGCGTTCGTCAAAGGCTTCCGCCAGCCGTTCATCGTGGCTGACAAACACCAGCGTGGCGCCGTTGGCAGCGCAGGTGGCCAGCAGCAGTTGCATGAATTCATCGCGGCGCGCTGCGTCCAGCGCCGAAGTCGGTTCGTCGGCGATCACCAGTTCAGGCCGGCCAATCAGCGCCCGCGCCGCCGCCACCCGCTGCTGCTGGCCCACAGACAGCGCATCGGCGCGCCGACCCCACAGCGCGGGCTGCAACCCCACACGCTGCAGCAAGTTTTGCGCAGCAGCGCTGGCACCGCCGTCACAACGGCTGGCGCGCAGTGCCGAGAAGCGGCAGGGCAACAGCACGTTGTGCAGCACCGACAGGTAGGGCAGCAAGTTGAACTGCTGAAACACCACGCCCACATGGTCGGCGCGGCGGGCGTCGCGCGCAGCGCTGCGCAGCGCGCCCCAGTCCTGCCCCAGCAGCGCCACACGACCGCTCTGTGCCTGCAGCACACCGGCCATCAAACCCAGCAGCGTGCTCTTGCCGCAGCCGCTGGGGCCATGCATGAAAACGGTGCGGCCGGCGGCAATGTGCAGGCGGTCGATGCGCAAGCAG
>JANNMQ010000342.1:0-2279 GCA_031398045.1 Rubrivivax sp. | reverse complement strand
TTGTTTGCGTTCATGCACGATAACGGCACGCCGCAGCGCACTGTGCGCCGCGCGCTGGTCATCGGACAGCACCGTGGTGAACACGCGCACGCCCTCGGTGTAGGCTTTTTCGCCCAGCCTTTCCACCACCGCCTTGCGCGCCATTTCCGCCACATGTTGCGCCGCCAGGTCTTGCAGTGCAAAGCTGCGCAGCTGCAGTTTTTCTGCTTCGGCTTGCTTGAATTCGGCCTCGCTGATGACGCCGGTGGCGCGCATGCGCGACAGCACCCACAGCTGGCGTTTGCGCGCGCGGTTGGGGCTGGAAACCGGGTTGGCGTGGATGGGGTTTTGCGCCAGGCCGGCCACCATGGCCATCTCGGCGGTGCTCAGCTCGTCCAGTGTCTTGCCAAAGTACACCAGCGCTGCAGCGCCCACGCCGTAGGCACGCTGGCCCAGGAATATCTGGTTCAGATAAAGGTCGAGGATCTGGTCCTTCGTCAGCTGTCGCTCCAGCTTCAGCGCCAGCAGGGCTTCTTTGATCTTGCGTTCTGCCGTGCGCCGGGTGGACAGAAAGAAGGTGCGCGCCACCTGCTGGGTCAGTGTGGAAGCACCTTGTGTCAAGCCACCACTCATGTTGGCGTGGGCCGCGCGCGCCACGCCGCGCCAGCTGATGCCGCTGTGTTCATAAAACTCTGCGTCTTCCACGGCCAGCACGGCATCGCGCAACCGCTTGGGAATCTTTTCCACCGGTACATACAAACGCCGCTCGGTGCCGAACTGGGCAATCTCGGCGCCGTCGGCCGTGAACACCTGCATGTGCTGCCGGGGTTTGTATTCGGTGGCTTTGTCGGTCGACGGCAAGTCCCAGCTGTACCACAGCAAGGCGCCACCCAGCAGCAGCAACGCCAGCGCGAGCACGGCGGCGATAACCAGCGACAGGGTGGTGAAAACCACCAGACCACGCTGGTGGTGGGATGCAGCAAACCGGGTCATCGCGGGGCCAATTCGTAGAGGGCCGAGCCGTCGCCGTTGTCTTTGACCAGCGCGATCTGCGGGTAGCGCGACAGGTGGGCCATGCCACCGGCGCCCGACGTGAAGCGCAGCTTCACGCCGGGCACGGGCCGCACCGACCAGTTGCCATCGGCCGCGGCGTCCAGGGTTTGTGTGTCTTTCAGGTACTGCAAAAGCGCCTCGCGGTTTTCATCGGGGGCCTGCAGGATGGTGGCGCTGCCGTCCAGGCCCGGGAAGTTGCCACCACCGGCGGCGCGGTAGTTGTTGGTGACCACCGCAAACGGCGTTTCGTCAGCCAGCGGCTGGCCGTTGTGGCGCAGGTTCACGATGCGCCGGGCGTCGGGCGCCACCAGCTTGCCGTTGCGGTCGTAGCGCGCGGGCTGCGTGACGTCGATCTGGTAGCTCAGGCCATCCAGGGTGTCGAAGTTGTAGCTGGGGAAGTTGTTGTTGATCAGGTTTTGTTCCGCCGGGCCGGCGGGGTCGATGCGGTTGAAGGCGCCGGCCGACATCTCGAGCCATTCACGCACCTGTGCCCCCGTCAGGCGCACCACCTGCACGGTGTTGGGATAGACGTAGAGGTCAGCCACATGCCGCACCACCACCGGGCCGGCCGGGATGTCGGTGTAGTAGCCGTGGCCCTGCCGGCCACCGGTTTTGAATGGCGCTGCGGCCGACAGCAGGGGCAGCCTGTCGTGTGGCGTGCCGGCCAACGCGCGGCGCGTGTACGCCAGTTGCGCTTGCGACACCAGCTGCACCGAAGGATCGTCGGCCACCTGCGCAAAGTAGCTGTGAATGGCCGTGCGGCTGGTGGCTACCTGCGAGCGCAGGTATTCGCGGGTGCCTTCGTGTTCAGCTTGCACCAGCGCCGCCAAGGCGGCGTCGGGCTGCACCAGGGCCTTGCGCGCGGCGCGGTCGTACACGGCACGCAGCTCGGCCTTACCTTCGGTCACTTTCCAGGGGCTTGCAGACCCGCTGCCTGCTTTGTTCAGCACCAGGTCCACCACAGCCAGGTGGCTGCCCCAGGCGCCGGGCATGGCGGCGGGCACACCGTTGATGGTGCCGCGCTGCAGGTCCACCTTGGGATGGCTGTTGAAAAAACGGCCCGGGAATTCACCATGCGAATGGCCAAACAGGATGGCATCGATGCCGGGCACTTCGGCCAGGCGGGCGACAGTGTTTTCCGCGAACAGCAGCGTTTCCCCGCGCTCGAAACCTGAATGCGGAATGGCCACCACGATGTCGGCGCCCGCGGCTTTCATGCGCGGTACCCATTCACGCGCGGTCTGCAC
>JANNMQ010000332.1:0-4262 GCA_031398045.1 Rubrivivax sp. | reverse complement strand
CGCTTGATGTCTTCATCGGCGCGACTGGCTTGTGGCGCCCCCAACGAGGGCCCACCATGTGCGTGCACCACCAGCACACCGGTCCATTGCGCGGGCATCACGATCAGGTAATGGGCCGACGCGGAGTCCTGGCCGCGCAGGCAGCGGGCACCATCGGGCACGCCCGGTGGGCAAGCCTGGGCTTGTGGCGGTGCCTCGGGCGGCGCTGCGGGTGGGCTGGCGCAACCGGCCAGCACCAGCAGCGAGCCGGCCAACAAAGCCAGGTGGGCATGAAGAGGATGTTTCATGGTTACAGCGAGTGGATTGCGGATGGGAGACGGCCCTGCACGATAGCCGTGCACGGTGCACCAGGCGCCCTGGGCACAGCCGGCGCCAAGGTCATGGTAGACCTCTGCTGTGCAGCCCTACAGGCGGCGGACGCACCACCCGCCGCAGTTGACCGCCTTCAACGGCCAGCAGACGGTTGGCGGCAAAGCTGTTCTGCGAATCGGGCTCCAGGGCGGCACCAACCAGCGCGGCCAGCGGCTGGTTCATGGGCACGTAGTAGCTGCCAGGCGCCGGTACCAGCTGGCGCGCCTGCGTCTGCACACGCAGCACGCGGATGTTGCCCTGCTCGTCAGCAATGGCGCCGCGGGCGTCCTGGCGCTGCCCAGCGGCCTCGGCCTCGACCAGGTAGTCTTCGACGTCCCACAGCTGCTGGGTCGGGGTCGCGCCCAGAGTGGCAACTTCAACGCCCAAGGCACGCAGACGCTGCACCGCCGCTTGCTGGCTGGCGCCGATCAGATAACCACAGGGCCGGGTTCTTTCGCGTTCCAGTTCCAGTTGGTGTGACGAGCGCCAGGCCACGTCCACGTCACGCGGTTCACCGGTTTTGACGTCCAGGAAGCTGAGGTTGCGGCGCTGCGCCGTTTGTCGCACCACCACCGACAGCTGGCCGCTGCAGGCCTGGCTGGCCATCGCCACACCGGCGTCGCGTTGCATCTGCACCAGTGCAGGGCCGTCCTGGGCAGCCGCCTCAATGACGGCCAGTGCAGCCACCACGTGGGACTGCACACGCCGCGCGTAATGTGCGCGGCCCAGGCCCACGCCACGGGTTTCCAGCAGCAAGCTGATGGCATTGCGCAAGCCAGCCACATTGCGGCCGGTATCGGCATTCACACCTCCCATCGCCACCGACAGGTCTTTGGCGTCGTTGGATGAGGTGTGATAGTCGTCCACCCGGTGCCCGGCAGCTTCAAGCGCGCCCCGCGCCGCAGCCAGGTAGCGGCCCTGCGCCGCCTGCACATGGGGGCTCAGGTTGCCCACCGTGGCGGCCTGCAGCAAGGCATCGGCGCGCATCACGGCGCCAAACTTGCTGACCCAACGCCCGGCCACCGTGAACTCGTGCAGGTCCAGCACCACCTGGGGCGCATAACGCTGCACCGCAGCGGTGATGGCTTGCACCTCTGCGGTACGAACCAGCAGGTGGTCGCGGTTGACGTCGATGCCGCTGGCCGATTCGCGCGCAAAGCGCTCGGCCGCGTCGGGGTTGGCACGCGGCATGATCAGTACATTCACGCGGTCCAGCAACGCGCTGCGCTCTCCCGCCAGGCGCTGCGCCAGCACCAGCGCCGCTTCGCCACCCGCGGGTTCGTTGCCATGTTGCTGCGCCAACAACAGCACCGTGGGCAGCTGGGCGTCAAAACCGCGCGGCCCTGTCAACACCGCCAGCGCCATCGCCCGGCCCTGCTGCGAGCGGCCCACGGTCTCGATGCTCAAGCGGCCCGAGCGCCGGGCCAGTGCATCCAGAAAGCTGAAGACCTCGGCATGGCTGGTGAAGTCTTGCCGCCCAGCGGTAAAGGCCGGGGTGGTGAAAAGCGTGGCGGGGTCAGGAAACTGGCGCGCAATGGCCTCAGGCTCAACCGTGACCTTGCTGGGGTCGAACTGCGCGTGGGCCAGGCTTGCCAGCGCCAGCAGCGCGGCGGCTATCGCGGCGTGTGACCTGCTCATGCCCATCGCTCAAAAGTTGTGTCGCACACCCGCACCGATGGCCCGTACCCGCACGTTGCTGCGGCTGGAATCGATGCCGTCGTTGTCGATGAAGGCCTGCAGATCGGTGCGCTTGGACAAGAAGTACTGGTAGCTCAGCTGTTGCCGCTTGCGCTCGCCCGTCAGCGACGTCTGTACGTCACGTTGCATCAGGTTGAACACCACCTTGTGTGCACCTTGGGTGTAGGCTGTACCCAGAATCGCGTATTCCACATCACGTCGCCGTGTGTTTGTGTTTTTGTAGCGGTCCACACCACCCAACAGGTACAGCTCCAGCCCCGGCAAGACCTCGTAGTTCAGGCCGGCTTGCCACTTGTCGTCGAACTCGTTGTTGGCCAAGCCCCCACGGCGGCTGTCGGTGGCGTAACCCAGCGCTGCCTTGAGCTTTCCGGTCTGGTAGTTGAGCCCCAGATCCCACGAACTCGCAGCGTCTTCGGCTTCAGCCGCGGTACCCGCGCCGCGCAGGTAAAAGCGTGCACGAAGGTTGGCGCCGGCCCAGGTGGGGCTCTGGTAACCGATGCTGTTGGACGTGCGGTTGCGGGCGTTTTGCATCGACGTGCTGGTGGCGGTGGCGCCAGCGTCATTCGGCGCAAAGCTGGTCAGCGCGATGATCTGCGAATACAGCGGTGAACCGGTGGGGTTGGCCGAGTCCAGGCGGCCCAGGGCCACCGTGCCCCAGCCGCCGCGCAGCGCCACATAGCTGTTGCGGTACACCGGGTCGGTCATCAGGCCGGTGTCTACGCTGAGACCCATCTCGAGCCCAAATGAGGCCTGCAGTCCACCGCCCAGGTCTTCAACCCCTCGAAAACCCAGCCTTGAAGCGTTGTCGCGCAGTTCGCGCAGCTTGGTCGTGTTGCCGGTTTCAATCTGGTTGGCCGTGGTTGCCAACCGGCCGTAGATGGTGACGGTCTGCGCCGTGCTGGCTGCGCTGGCCAACGCCAGGCAGGTGAAGACGGTCAACGCAAGGGGTTGGAGCAGCTGCATGGTCGGGTTCCGGGTTGTTTGAGAGCGTGGGTAGAGTTGGGACAGGTCGGACAAGCTGTGGCGAGAACTCAGAGATTTCGCGGGGGAACCTCGTCGCTGGCGCCGGGTGCAATGGGCGGGTGCTGCCGCAGCGACTGCTCAAAAGCCATCACCATGCGCCGCATGGGGCCGCGCACCCAGCCGTCTTCCATGGCGGCGTCGGTTTCTTCTTTCGGGTCGCGCAACAGGTTAAAGAGCGCTGGCGTTTCAAGGTGCCGTGGGCCCTGGTTGGGCTCGCTCTCAAAGATGAAGTGCAGTTTCCAGTGCCGCCACTTTGCGGCCCGCAGTTCGTTCTTGATATAAAAAACAAAGCCTTCACGCGCAGACCGCTCGGTGGCACCCGTCCACCACGCCAGCTGGTTGATGCCGTCGATGGGCCGGTCATCGGGCAGCATGCCGCCGGCAGCGGCGATCAGCGTTGCAAAAAGATCGGTGACGTGCACGATGTCGTCGCTGACTTGGCCGCCAGCCACCCGGCCCGGCCAGCGCACGATCAGTGGCACGCGCAGGCCACCTTCCATGGCCGTGTGGTACGTGCCCGTCCAGGGCCCGGCCGTGCCGCGCCAGGGCCGGCGAAATTCGGGGCCGTTGTCGCTGGCGAAGATGAACAGCGTGTCGTCCGTGATGCCCAGTTCGTCCACGGCGTCGAGCAACTGGCCGACGCGGTGGTCCATTTCCATCATCGAGTCGGCAAAGTCGCCGACGCCGCTGTGGCCAGCAAAGTCGGGGTGCGGCAGCGTCGGAAAATGCAAGTGCGTCAACGGTACATACAGGAAAAAGGGCTGGGCATCGGCGGCGTGCTGGCGCATGAAGTGAACGGCACGTTCGGTCAGTTCGCTGTCGATCAGCCGGCGCTTGGCCAGGTCGTAGACCGCCACATCGCGGGCGGGTTGGCCCGCCCTGCCCTCCATCACCTGCGGTATGTTCACCACCGCAGGGTCAAAGCCGGGCGAGCTGGTGAACATTGTTTCGTTGCTGGTGCGCGGTATGCCGTACCACTCGTCAAAACCGCGCTGGTGCGGGTAGCGGCCGTCGCGGTCACCCAGGTGCCATTTGCCGAACATGCCCGTGGCATAGCCGGCTTCTTTCAAGGCCTGGGGCAGTGTCTTTTCCCACGGGTGCAGTCCCTGCGGCAGCCCGGCCGGTACGGACTGCAACGCACCCGTGCGGATCGGGTGCCGCCCCGTCATCAGGGCCGACCGGGTGGGAAC
>JANNMQ010000214.1:0-4360 GCA_031398045.1 Rubrivivax sp. | reverse complement strand
AGTGCCTGCTGCCACGACTGGCGGGCCTCGGCCTTGGCAGCTTCGTCCACCGCTTCGGGTGGGTGGCGGCCTGAAGCGTGCGCGCGGCCCCATTCCAGTGCGTGGCGCACGCGGGCTTCGGCACTGGCGCTGGCCAGTTGCGGCTGCAAGCTGACCAGCAACTGGCGCGCCGTGGCGAAGTCGCGCCGCAGGCCGAAGCTGCGCGCAATCTGGGTCTGTAGGACCAGTGCATCGTCGGCACTGGCGCCAGCCAGCGCGGCCTTGAAGCGCTGTTCACTCAGTGCCGGGTTGCCGAAGTCCCACAGCACTGAAAGGTCCACGGTCGACCGCATCGCGGTAGCTCCTTGCTGGGCTGTTGCACGCGGTTCCTGCGTCGCAGACAGGCAGGAATGGCTGCTGAATAAGACGACCAAAAGGGCGCTTACGCGCGAAACGCGTGCCTTCCACAACACCGAAGATGCTGGATGGCGTGGATGTTTGCACCGTCGATTCAAACCTGCCCCCGCTGCGTCAGCCGGCGCCATAAAAGCCCGTTAAGGATATCGCATGACCGCCGCTGTACCCCCTGTTCCTTCCCGCCTGCAACTCAACCCACCGCTGCGTGACACCACCGACGGATTTTTTGCCCACCATGGCGTTTGGGCGCCGGGGGTGCGCCTGTTTCGCAGGTTGCGCTTCTCGATCAAGGCCTTGATCATTTCGCTGGCCTTCGCAGTGCCATTGCTGGGTGTGCTGGGGTGGATACAGCTGTTGTCATACAACGAGAGCCTGCAAGCACGCCTGGACGCCACGCGTCAGCACGTGGAGGTGGCACACGGCCTCGTGGCGTGGGCCCATACGCGGCAAACCAATGGCCAGCTGACGGTTGAACAAGCGCGCCAGACCGCTTTGCAGGCTCTGAGCGGCTTGCGCTACAACACACAAGAATACTTCTGGGTCAACGACATGCACCCGCGTGTGCTGATGCACCCCATCAAGCCCAGCCTGAATGGTCAGGACGTGGGCAGCTTGAAAGACCCCACCGGCCTGGCACTGTTCAAGGCCTTTGTCGACCAGGTTCGCCAGCATGGCAAGGGCTTTGTGGCCTACCAGTGGCCGAAGCCCGGCCACGAACAGCCGGTCGACAAGATCTCGTACGTGATGGGTTTTGAGCCCTGGGGTTGGGTGGTCGGTTCGGGCGTGTACATCGACGACCTGCGTGACGCAGCGCTGGAAAAAGCGGCCTGGACAGCCGCCATCGTCATTGGCGCCATGAGCTTTGCGGCTTATCTTTTTTTGTGCTTTTATCGGGTGATGGACGGTGGCCTGCGCGAAACGCGCCGGCATTTGCGCGCCATGACCGCTGGCGACCTGACCACGTCGCCGGCGCCCTGGGGGGCTGACGAAGCGGCACAGCTGATGCTGGAGTTGCGCGCCATGCAAGAGTCACTGCGTGGCATGGTGTTGCGCGTGCGCGGGTCCAGCGACGAGATCGTGCACTCCAGCAGCGAGATTGCATCGGGCGCGCTGGACCTGTCTGCCCGCACCGAACAAGCGGCTTCCAACCTGGAAGAGTCGGCCGCTTCGATGGAGGAGATTGCTGCCACCGTGAAGAGCACGGCTGAACACACGCAGGAAGCGGCGCAGGTGGCCCGACGCAACGCTGAAACCGCCGCCAGCGGCGGCCGGGTGATGCACGACGTGGGGCAAACGATGGAGGCTATCCGCGCCTCGTCGGCACAGATCGGCGAAATCATTGGCACCATCGACAGCATTGCATTTCAGACCAACATCCTGGCGCTGAACGCAGCGGTGGAAGCCGCCCGCGCGGGTGAACAGGGGCGCGGCTTTGCGGTTGTGGCCACCGAGGTGCGCACCTTGGCGCGGCGCAGCGCCGACGCGGCGCGCGAAATCAAGGCCTTGATCACGCACAGCGTCGAACAGGTGGAGGCCGGCACGCAGGTGGTGTGCAGCGCTGGTACGACGATTGAGCAAATCGTTGCTTCGTCCCGGCGAGTGGATCAATTGCTGAGCGAGGTGGCCACGGGCGCCCGCGAACAGAGCCAAGGCGTTGCGCAGATTGGTCAGGCCGTGCAGGAACTGGACCGCATGACACAACAAAACGCAGCCCTGGTGCAGCAGACGGCTGCAGCAGCCGGGGCGATGAAAGAGCAGGCGCACACGCTGGCGCAAGAGGTCGCTCGCTTCAAGATGCCGGCAGGGTAGGGCCTGAAGCAATACTGTTCGCTTAAGGATCAACCCGTTCGGGCTGAGCCTGTCGAAGCCCCACGAGCACTTCGACAAGCTCAGTGCGAACGGGCTTAAGCGAACAGTATGGGGGCCTGAAGAGGATCTGGTGCCTGCAGCGCGCCAGATTCAGCGTGGCGGTGCTTTCAGCCCCGCAGGTGGCAAGCCACCCAATGCCCCTCAACCGACTGCCGCAACGGCGGTTTTTCCTTGTCGCACAGGCCCTTTTGCGCAATCGGGCACCGGGTGTGGAAGTGGCAGCCGCTTGGCGGGTTGATGGGGCTGGGTACGTCGCCCTGCAGCGGTATGCGCTTGCGCTTCACGGTGGGGTCGGGAATGGGCACGGCCGACAACAGTGCTTCGGTGTAGGGGTGCAACGGGTTGGTGTACAGCGCCTTTGAAGACGCCAGTTCAACGATGCGGCCCAGGTACATCACCGCCACGCGCTGGCTGATGTGTTCCACCACGCTCAGGTCGTGTGCGATGAAAACGTAGGTCAGGCCGAACTGCGACTGCAGGTCTTCCAGCAGGTTGATGACCTGCGCCTGTATCGATACGTCCAGCGCGCTGACGGCTTCGTCGCAGACGATCAGCTTGGGGTTCACCGCCAGTGCACGTGCGATGCCGATGCGCTGGCGCTGACCACCTGAAAATTCGTGCGGATAACGCCGCATGTGGTCGGCGGCGAGGCACACGGTTTCCAGCAGCTGCACGATGCGCGCGTCGTAGTCAGCTTTGGTTTTGGTCAACTTGTGGATGGTCAACGCTTCGCCAATGATGGCCGACACCGTCATGCGCGGGTTCAGGCTGGCGAAGGGGTCTTGAAAAATGATCTGCATGTCGCGCGCCAGCGCACGCAACTCTTCCTTGCCGGCGTCGGTGACACTTTTGCCCTGAAACCACACGTGGCCTGACGTGGGTTCGATCAGGCGCAGGATGCAGCGGCCGGTGGTGCTTTTGCCGCAACCGCTTTCGCCCACCACGCCCAGCGTTTCGCCGGCCGGCAACTCGAAACTGACACCGTCCACGGCGTGCACATTGCCCACCGTGCGGCTGAGGATGCCGCCCTTGATGGGGAAGCGCTTCACCAGGTCTTGCACCTTCAGCAGCGGTGCGCCGCTGCTGGCCTGTGCTGGTGCTGACAGCGGGGCGTTCATGCCAAGGCGCTTTCCAAGATGCAGGCCACCTTGTGCCCCGGCGTTGCTTCCACCAGCGGGGGCGTGTTGATGCTGCAGGCTGGCATCGCAAACTTGCAGCGGCCGGCAAAACGGCAGCCGGGCGCCGGGTCGATCAGTTTGGGCACGGTGCCAGGTATGGCCTCCAGCCGCACCTTGTGCACCGCCGCCATGTCGATGCGCGGAATGCTGCGTATCAGGCCCTGCGTGTACGGGTGGCGTGGGCGTGCAAACAGGTCTTCGGCGCTGGCTTCTTCAATCACGGTGCCGGCGTACATCACCACCACTTTCTGCGCCACTTCGGCCACCACGCCCATGGCGTGGGTGATCAGCATCACGGCCATGCCCAGGCGGTCTTTCAGTTCCTGCATCAGGTCCAGGATTTGCGCTTGGATGGTGACGTCCAGCGCCGTGGTGGGCTCGTCGGCAATCAGCAGCTTGGGACTGCAGGCCAGCGCAATGGCAATCATCACGCGCTGGCGCATGCCGCCCGAGAACTGGTGCGGGTAGTCCAGCACGCGGCGTTCCGGCGTGGGGATGCGCACCAGCTGCAGCATCTCCACCGCGCGGTTCATTGCTTCCTTGCGCGAAAGGCCTTCGTGCAACCGTACGCTCTCTGCAATTTGTTCGCCCACCGTGTACACCGGGTTCAGCGAAGTCATCGGTTCTTGAAAGATGATGGCGATTTCTTTGGCGCGAATCTTCTGCATCGCCTCGGGCGGCAGCGGCACCAGGTCGCGGCCCTGCCACAGCACCTGGCCGGCCACGATCTTGCCCGGCGGCATGTCGATCAGCTTCAGCACCGTTTTGGCGGTCACGCTTTTGCCGCAGCCCGACTCACCCACCACACACACGGTCTGTCCGGCTTCGATGCTGATGTCAACACCGTCCACCGCATGCAGCCAGCCGTCGTCGGTTTTGAAGTGGGTTTTCAGGCCCCGGATGTCGAGCAAGGGCAT
>JANNMQ010000280.1:0-4743 GCA_031398045.1 Rubrivivax sp. | reverse complement strand
CTCGGGGGCCGCTGCCGGGGCAACGGGTTTGTTGTTATCAAGGGGGCCGATCTTCATACTGGACTCCTGTCAGGTGCATCACTGCCTGGCTGAAACTTCTTCATGAGGGCAGTATCGGAACACCTCGGTCCTAACTTTAGACCTGAAACGAGATATTTCTCACTTCTTGCACGGCACAAGGCCCCGCAGGCGGCAAGTGCACGGTTCATAGCCGCAGTTCAACGCGGCGTTCGCCGGTGGCCTGGCCCGCCACCACACGGCCGCCTTCGGTGCGCACCCGAACGACCTGGCCTTCCAGGCCGGGCGACAGCGCCTGGCCCTCGGCCATCACTGCAAAGCCGGCGCCCAGGGCCACCACGGTCACCGTGGCACCGGCAGCAAACCATTGCCGGGCCTGCAAATCGGCGCTGCGCACGGGTGCGCCGGCTGCCAACGGGCGCGCCAGCAAACGCTGGTCCAGTTCCGGTACCTGGCTGTACAGATGGATCGGGCTGCGCGGCAGGCCGGTTGTGGCCGGGGCCGCTGCGTGAGCGGCCCAGTCCACTTCAGCCACCGCCAGCTGGTTGCGGGTCAGCGCGTTGCCCGATGACAGGGCCGTAGCAGCCACCACCGCCGGCGCGAACACCTGCACCTTCACCGGCACCTGGATGCTCCACGCCGCGCCCTGTGTGCAGCGCAGCGCCAGCCGCGTGGCACCCCAGGCCGGCACACCCGGCACCAGGCCTGCGGTGCCTGCCGCGCACGGTGCCAGCTTCAGACGGCTGTCGGGCAAGCCGGCCGTGGCCACCACCCGTGCGTTGCGCGGCGCCAGCCCAAGAGCAGCCTGTTTCATCATCAGCAGGCCGTCGTTCAGCAGGCCTGGTGGTACTGCGGCCAGGGCTGCAGAGGCTGCCGGGGCAGGTGCAGAGGATGGGCCCGCACTGAGGGGCACCCACTGGGCCTTGGCGGCCATGCCCAGGCCCGAACAAACCACCAGCAAGAGGTTGCCGACCGTGCGCGAGCTGGCAGGCCAGCGCGCAGGCTCGGCTGCGCAGGCAGAGGCTGACGAACAGGGGCAGGGGCAGGGGCCATGTTTCACCGCGCCAATGTATCGGTGGCCTGCAGCGCCAGGGCCCTGAATTGGGCCCCAAGTGCCCGCTTATTCAGGCTCATGTTGGCGGCCCCGCTGCACAGAATGGACTTCTTCACTGCCCGTGGACGCAGCGCCAACCAGCCCCTTCGGGCCCCGGCCCGTGCCCCGCACCGGAGCCCTGCATGATTCCCCGCATCACCGACGCACTGGAATTTCAAAGCCAGGCCCTGGTGCTCAGAGCCGAAAGGCAACGGGTGATCGCCGGCAACATTGCGAATGCCGACACGCCAGGTTTCAAAGCGCGTGACTTCAACTTCGCCAGCGCATTGCGCAACGCCACCGCCGCCACCGTTGGCACCAACGCGGCTGCAGGCAGCGGCCATGTGTTGGGCACCGGCATTGCGCAAAACGTGCTGACCCCGGGCGGCCGCCCCCAGCCCGCGCTGACCTACGCGCAGCCGCACCAGACCCAGCTGGACAACAACACGGTGGACATGGACCGCGAGCGCGGCGCCTTTGTCGACAACGCGGTGAAGTTTGAAGCCACGCTGCGCTTCATCAACGGCAGCGTGCGCACGCTGCAAGACGCGATGAAGAGCGCCAACCAGAGCTGAAGGCGGCTACAGATGTATACGAAACGCACAACCCCACAGAGCCCGTTCGGGCTGAGCTTGTCGAAGCCCCGCTACTGCTGTAGCAGCACTTCGACAGGCTCAGTGCGAACGGCCGTTGGGGTGTGATGTGAATTCTGCAAAGGGCCTTAATCCATGAGCATGTTCCGTATCTTCGACGTCGCTGGCAGTGCCGTCAGCGCACAAAGCCAACGCCTGAACGTGGTGGCCTCCAACCTGGCCAATGCCGACACCGTGGCCGGCCCCGATGGCAGTGCCTACAAGGCGCGCCAGGTGGTGTTTCAGACCACGCAGCTGGGCACCACCGGCCAGCGCGAGGCCACGGCCGGCGTCAAGGTAAGCACTATCGCCGAAGACAACACACCCGGCCGCCGTGTGCACGACCCCAAACACCCCAGCGCCGATGCCGAAGGTTACGTCACCTACAGCAACGTGAACGCGGTGGAAGAGATGGTCAACATGATGTCGGCCTCGCGTTCTTACCAAAACAACATCGAAGTTATGAGCACGGCGCGCAGCCTGTTGCTCAAGACCTTGCAGATCGGGCAGGGCTGATGGCCTGCACGCGCTGAACCCCAAGCAACCGCACCCCCACCCCCACCATGGCCACCACCGCAGTCAACAACTCCGTCAACCCCTATGCGGCGCTGAACGGCGCCACCGGCGGTGCTGGCGCGGCCACCGCCAACGAAGCGGCCAGCGCCGACCGTTTTCTGAAGCTGCTGGTCACGCAGTTGCAGAACCAGGACCCGCTGAACCCGATGGACAACGCGCAGGTCACCAGCCAGATGGCACAGATCAACACCGTCACCGGCGTTGAAAAGCTGAACACCACGATGGAGGGCCTGAACACGCAGTTTGTACAGATGCAGGCCGTGACGGGCGCGTCGCTGGTGGGTCGCGACGTCACGGTGCAGGGCAACCGACTGTCCGTGGCCAGCGGCGTCGGCGTGGGGGGCTTTGAACTCAACGGCACCGCCAGCACCGTGAAGGTGGAGGTGCTGAATGCCGCCGGCCGTGTGCTCGACACGCTGGACCTGGGCACCCAGACAGCCGGCCGTCACGCCTTCAACTGGGACGCTGCCAAAGCCGGCGTGGCCGACGGCGCCGACCACCGATTTCGTGTCACCGCCACCAACGGCACCACCGCAGTCAGCAGCACGCCCTTGATGCTGGACCGTGTGCAGGCCGTGTCGAGCAGCGGCAACAAGCTGGTCATCGAAACCCAATACAGCGGCAGCGTCGACTACAGCGACGTCAAGGCCTTCAACTGACGCGGGCCTGCTTTCCCGCTCTGCCGCTTTCCCGATTCCCCACCCCCCGCACCAGGAAGTCAGCACCATGAGTTTTCAACAAGGTCTTTCGGGCCTCAACGGCACAGCCAAGAATCTGGACGTCATCGGCAACAACATTGCCAATGCCAACACCTATGGCACCAAGGTGGCCCGTGCCGAATTCAGCGACATGTTTGCCGCTGCGCAATCCACCACCTCGGTGGGCATTGGCGTCAGCCTGGCGGCCGTGGCGCAGCAGTTCACGCAGGGCAACATCAAGGCCACCGACAACCCGATGGATGTGGGCATCAGCGGCGGTGGTTTTTTCCAGGTCACTGACGGCAAGAGCCCGGTGGTGTTCACGCGCAACGGTCAATTCAAGATCGACCGCGAAGGTTATGTGGTCAACAACGCGCAGCTGCGCTTGATGGGCTACCCGGCTGATGCATCGGGTGTGGTGCAGCCCGGTTCGTCCACCACGTTGCGGCTGCCCACGGGCGGTGTAGCGCCCAAGGTCAGCAGTGAAGGCGTGATCGAAGCCAACCTCGATTCGCGCCTGGCCACCACAGGCAACGTGGGTGCACCGACGATTGCTTTTGACGATGCCCGCACTTACAACAGCGCCACGTCGATGACGGTGTACGACGAAAAAGGCCAGCAGATTGCGCTGACCTACTACTTCCAGAAGGCCGACACCGATGTGTGGCACGTGTTCGCCACCGCCAACGGGCTGGATGTGGCTGGCGCGCCCGGCGCTCCGGCGCCGCTGACCACCATCACCTTTGCCAGCAACGGCTCGGGCCCGGTGACGCCGGCCACACCAGTAACCATCAACGTGCCCATCACCACCAACGACGTGGGCGCCACCACGATGCCCTTTGCGATGACGCTGGACCTGTCGGAAGTGACGCAATACGGCTCCGGCTTTGGCGTCACCGACATGAGCCAGGACGGTTTTGCAGCTGGGCTGCTGACCTCGATTGGCGTGGAACCCAATGGCATCGTGATGGCGCAGTATTCCAACGGCCAGTCGCGCCCGGCCGGCCAGATTGAGCTGGTGTCTTTCCGCAACCCGCAGGGCCTGACGCCGATAGGCGAAAACGCCTGGTCGCGCAGCTTTGCTTCGGGCGACCCGCTGGGCGGTGTACCGGGTGATGGCGCCTTGGGCCTGTTGCAGGCCGGTGCGCTGGAAGAAAGCAACATCGACCTGACCGGTGAACTGGTGAACATGATGGTGGCGCAGCGCATCTACCAAGCCAATGCGCAGACCATCAAGACGCAGGACCAGGTGTTGCAGACGCTGGTCAACCTGCGCTGAACACCCGCCACTGAGCAGCGCGCAAGACCATGGACCGTCTCATCTATCTGTCGATGGCCGGGGCCAAGGCTTCGATGCAGCGGCAAGACTCGTTGGCCAACAACCTGGCCAACGTGTCGACGAATGGCTTTCGCGCCGAACTGCAGGCCTTTCGTGCCGTACCGGTGCGCGGCGACGGCGCCAGCACGCGTGTGTATGCGCTGGAAACCACCATCGGCCACGACACCCGGCCGGGGCCGATGCAGACCACCGGCCGTTCGCTGGACGTGGCCTTGCAGGGCAATGCCTGGCTGGCGGTGCAGGGGCTGGACGGCACCGAGGCCTACACCCGCGCCGGTGCGCTGCAGGTCAGCCCCGAAGGCCAACTGGTCACCGTGTCGGGACTGCCGGTGCTGGGCGACGGCGGCCCCATCACACTGCCCACCGACGCCACGGTGGAAATTGCCA
>JANNMQ010000262.1:0-3771 GCA_031398045.1 Rubrivivax sp. | reverse complement strand
GCCGGCCTGCCGCTGCTGGTGGACAGCACCTTCACCACACCCTGGTTGATGAAGCCTTTTGACCATGGTGCCGACCTTGTGTTCCATTCGGCCACCAAGTTTTTATCGGGCCACGGCACGGTGATAGGCGGTGTGGCGGTGGACAGCGGGCAGTTCGACTGGGCCGCCGCGCATGAAAAGAACGGACACTTCGGCGAACTGGCCGCGCCTTACGCCGGCTTCCACGGCATGGTGTTCAGCGAAGAAAGCACCGTGGCGGCCTTTTTGCTTCGTGCCCGCCGCGAAGGCCTGCGCGACTTTGGCGCCTGCATGAGCCCGCACACCGCCTGGTTGATCCTTCAGGGCATCGAAACCCTGCCACTGCGCATGGCGCGCCATGTCGACAACACGCGCAAGTTGGTGGCCTTTTTGGCCGCACACAAGATGGTGGCGCGGGTGGGCTACCCTGAACTCGAGGGCCACCCCAGCCACGCGCTGGCCAAAAAGCTGCTGCCACGCGGCTGTGGCAGTGTCTTCAGTTTTGATCTGAAAGGCAGCCGGGCGCAGGGCAAGGCCTTCATCGAAGCGTTGAAGATTTTTTCGCACCTGGCCAATGTGGGCGACTGCCGCTCACTCGTCATTCACCCCGCCAGCACCACGCATTTCCGCATGGACGATGCGGCGCTGGCGGCGGCTGGCATCACGCCCGGCACCATCCGCCTGTCCATCGGCCTGGAAGACGCTGACGACTTGATCGACGACTTGAAGCGCGCCTTCAAGGTGGCTGAAAAGGTGGTGGTATGAAGCTCACCGTGAACGGGCACGTGGCCTACGCCTACACCGGCGGCAAAAGCTTCGACAACACCCTGCCCTGCCTGGTGCTGGTGCACGGCGCCATGCACGACCACAGCGGTTTTACGCTGCTGGCGCGCTGGTTTGCCCACCACGGCCACGGCGTGCTGGCTGTCGACCTGCCGGGCCATGGCTTAAGCGACGGCCCGCCGCCGGCCAGCGTGGAAGACGCCGCGCAGTGGCTGTGGGCGCTGCTGGACGCTGCCGGTGTGCAGCGCGCCGCACTGGCCGGCCACAGCCTGGGTTCTTTGATTGCTCTGCAAGCCGCAGCCGACCAGCCGACGCGCGCCACGCAACTGGTGATGATCGGCACCGCCGTGCCCATGCCGGTGGGTGAAGCACTGCTGCAAACCGCGCGTGAAGCGCCGCTGAAAGCCATCGACATGGTGAACGCTTTTTCCATCTCCAGCACCGCCACCAAACCCGGCTTTCCAGGCCCCGGCAACTGGCTGCACGGCGGCAACCGCGCGCTGATGCGGCGCATGCAGGCGCAAGCGCAGCGGCAGTTGGGCATCAACCTGTTTGAACATGACTTTTTGATGTGCAACCGTTACCTGGGCGGCATGGAAGCCGCTGCACGCGTGCGCTGCCCCAACACCTTGATACTGGGCGCCAGTGACCAGATGACGCTGCCCAAAGCTGCAACGGCCGTGGCGAGCGCCTTGAAAGCCACCGTGAAGGTGCTGCCTTCGGGCCACCACCTGATGGCCGAAGTGCCTGATGCGCTGCTGGCAGCGCTGCGCGCGGCCTTGGCCCGCACCGAAGCAAAAGCGGCAGCCTGAGCGTCTTTCACTCGTCCAGCAAGCCGCCCTTGAAGAAGCTCCAGGCGCTGCCGTCGTGCAGGTAGAAGTAACCGTCGGCGCAGAAGTCTTTGCCCGGAAAGTATTCGCGGTAAGCCTTGGGCACCAGGCGCTCCAGCTGTTCGTCGCTCAGTGCTTCCCACTGTTCGGGGGTGATCGACTGGCCCACCCGCAGCCTGGGTCTTTCCATGTTCAGTCCTGACGTTAGGTCGTTTTTTCCGGTACCGCAAAAGCTTGCACGGGGGCCCGGTCAGGCCGTGTTGGCTTGCACGCCCAGGGCCTGCGCCAAGCTCACCGGCCGCAGGCCCCCGGCGTCGAAGTAGGCGGCAGTGGCCGGCACACTGCGCAGCAAGCTGCGTTGCACCAGTGCTTCGGTGCTGGTGGTGGCCACGTCGCACAGCATCACATAGCGGGGTTCGTCAGCGGCCTGCGGGCTGCTTTCAGCCAGGCGCTGCACCCAGTCCAGACCACACAGCATTTCCAGCACGTTTTCCAGTTGCAGCGGGTCGCAGCGCATGCGCTGCGACAGTGCGGCCAGCGACAGCCCATGCTCTCCACCGAAGCGTGCCAAGTGCAATTCGCGCAAAACGGCGAGCGACAGTTCAAAGCGCCAGCCAGGGGTGTCAGCGCGGCGCACCACACGCATGCTCAGCGAAGGCGCATAAGCTGCAATCACTGCGCCCAGCAGGATGATCAACCAGCCCAGGTACACCCACAGCATCAGGATGGGCACGGTGGCAAAGGCGCCGTAGACCTTGTTGTAAGACGGTACGGCGTTGAGGTACAGCGCCAGCAAGCCCTTGGCCACTTCGAAGGCCACGGCCACAAACACCCCCCCAGCCCAGGCGTGGGCCCAACGCACCGGCGTGTTGGGCACGTAATGAAACAGGCCCGCCATGGCCGCGGCCATGATGACAAACTGCACGCCGTCAATCAGAAACGACCACACACCGGGCCCCGTGGCCACACCCGACAGTGACAGCGCAGCGCCCGTCAACGTCAGGCTCATGCCCAGAGCCAGCGGGCCCAGCGTGAGCGCCGACCAATAGACCAGCACACGCTGGCCCAGCGCCCGCGGCCGGCGTACACGCCAGATGGCGTTGAGTGTGCGGTCGATGGTCAATACCAGCGCCAACGCCGTCACCACCAGCAGCGCCAAGCCGGCCGTGCCCATACCGCGCGCCTTGCCGGCAAACTGCGTCAAAGCCTGCAACACGGGTTTGGCTATGCCGTCGGGCACCAGGTTTTGCAGCAAGTACTTCTGCAGTGCGGGTTCGAGCCCAGCAAACATTGGGAAGGCTGAGAACACCGCCAGCATCACGGTCACCAGCGGCACCAGTGAAATCAAAGTGGTGAAGGTCAGGCTGCTGGCCGTCAAACCCAGGCGGTCTTCACGAAAGCGTTCACGCAGCGTGCGCAAGGTGTCGAGCCAGGGCCAGCTGCGCAGCACGGGCGGCAAGGCGGCCAACTGCGCCAGCACGCTGTGCACCAGCTGTGCAGGACCACCAGCGTCTGCCTGCTCTGGCTGTGCTGCAGCTACTGCCGAAGGCCGAATCAAATCTCCCATGCTGGCTATGATGCCGCATGCGTGCACCGGATGAGACCGTTCCTTTGGCCATGGCCCCCAGCCACCCTATCCCAAGGCCCGCCGTGCGTCGTGCACGCGCGGTGGCGCTGGTGGGGCTGGTGGGCTTGATCGTGTTGGGACTGGCCTGGGAACTGTGGCTGGCCCCTACGGGCAGCGGAACCTGGGCCATCAAGGTGCTGCCCCTGGTGTTGTGCCTGGCCGGGCTGCTGCGGCACCGCATGGTCACGTTTCGCTGGCTGGCGCTGCTGCTGTGGTTGTATGTGCTGGAAGGCCTGGTACGCGCCACTACAGAGCGCGGGCTTTCACAAGCACTGGCGGTGACACAACTGGCGCTGTGTTTGTTGCTCTTCACGGCCAGCACGGTCTACATCCGCTGGCGTTTGCGGACAGCACCCCCTGAAGCTGCAAGCCCTGCGGTAGCCCGCACCGAAGCCAACCCATGACAGCGGTGCTGGCGGGCTTGCGCGCAGCCGTTGGTGCCAGCCAGGTGCTGACCGAAGGGGACCTGTCAGCCTGGGAACTGGACTGGCGCAAGCGCTGGCGCGGCAAGGC
>JANNMQ010000208.1:0-2700 GCA_031398045.1 Rubrivivax sp. | reverse complement strand
CCGGCTTTCGCCAGCGGGCAGGCACCGAGCACACCTTCGACTTTGGAGGGGTAGATGTTCTCGCCACCGCTGATGATCATGTTGCTCTTGCGGTCGACAAGATGGATGGAGCCGTCGGCATCACGCCGCGCCATGTCGCCCACCGAGCACCATGCGCCGCGAAAGGAAGGGCTCACCGCGTCTACAAACTGATGGGCCCAAACCCCAGCGGCGCCTGCGCCGCCAGCCAGGCCGTGACGGCCCAGCAAGCCACGTTTTGCGGCAGCGTGGCGGGGTCCACACGGTCCAGCGTGTCGTGCACGGTGTGGTGCACATCAAAATAATGTGTGCCGTCCTGGCTGAGTTGCAGCGCGGGCCACTTGTGGCGGCGCATCAGCACCGCGGCGTCGGGCCCGGGGTTGCCGGTGTTCACGCTGTCATTGGCCAAGCCTGTCGGCCAGGCCACGCCCATCGGCGCCAGCAGTTGCGCCATCTGCTGCACGAGCGGCAGCGCATCGGCTTTCACCCGGCAGTTCATGCGCCACACGCGGCCGGCGCCGAAGTCGCTTTCGCCCACCCACTGGTGCGGCTCGCTGCCGTGGCGGTCGCCGTAGGTGCGGGCGCCGTCGAAACCGTTTTCTTCGTTGCCGAACAACACCACGCGGATGGTGCGGCGAGGGCGCAAACTCATGCGCTGCAGCAGCGCCGCAGCCGCGGTGACGATGGCCACGCCAGCGCCATCGTCCACCGCGCCCTGGCCCAGGTCCCAGCTGTCCAGGTGGGCGCTGATGAGCACGATTTCGTGCGCCAGGTCAGTGCCCGGCACTTCGCCGATGACGTTGTGCGACTGCGTGGCCACATCGCTCTGCGCCTGCAGCTGCAGCCGCAGGCGCAGCGGCTGGCCCTGGGCGTGCAGCGCGGCCAGCGTGTCGGCGTCGGGCACCGAAATGGCAAAGGCCGGTATGCGCGGCACGCCGATTTCGTAGCGCATGGCGCCGGTATGGGCGATGCGTTCGCGGTCGGTGCCGATGCTGCGTATGCCTACGGCCAGCGCACCCCGTTTGGCAGCCTCCACCGCGCCAATGGCGCGCGCCTGCACGGCCGGGCCGTAGCCGCGGCCATCGCGGAAACGTTCCATCTTCTGGTCGATGAAGACGATGCGGCCGCGCGCTCTGTCGCTGTTGTCGGCCTGCAGCGTGGCCAGGTTCGGGTACCAGGCGATGTCGGCTTCGATGCCACCCGCGGGTGCGGCCACGCTGTTGCCCAGGGCCAGCATCACCAGGTCCACGGGCGCTTGGGTTGGCGTTGGCGCCAGCAGTTGCGCCGACGCGGGCCCGCGCTGCCAGGCGCGCATGTCAAAAGCTTCAGCCCGCACCTGCGCCAGGCTGAGTCGGCGCATCGCCGCCTGTGCCCAGGTCACGGCCTTGGCGTCGGCCGCTGAACCGGCCGGGCGCGCGCCGACCTCGGTGCACAACGACTGCAGCAGTTGCCAGGCCGTGCCGTCGTTCAGTGCGGCCGCGCGCAGACGTTCGGCTTGTGCCAAGTCGGCCGAGCTGAAGCGGGCTGTGCTGGCCGCTGCACCGAGTACGGCCGGGGTGCGGGGGCCAGCTGGTGTGCTGCCGCAAGCTGCCAGCCCACCGCCGGCGGCGCCGACACTGGCCGCCAGCAGCTGGCGGCGTGAAAAAACGGAAGGCACCGCGTGCATGATGCGGACTCTACTTGGCCACCGGCATCGCAAATTCAGCGCCCTTGGTTATGCTGTCGGGCCAGCGCTGCATCACGCTTTTTTGTTTGGTGTAGAAGCGCACGCCCTCCTCTCCGTAGGCATGCATGTCGCCAAACAGACTGCGCTTCCAGCCGCCGAAGCCGTGCCAGGCCATCGGCACCGGTATCGGCACGTTGATGCCCACCATGCCCACCTGCACCTGGCGCGCAAATTCGCGCGCGACACCACCGTCGCTGGTGAAACAGGCCACGCCGTTGCCGTATTCATGCTCGTTGACGAGCTTCAGCGCACTGGCCATGTCGGGCATGCGCACGCAAGCCAACACGGGGCCAAAGATTTCTTCCCTGTAGATGCGCATGGCCGGTGTCACGTGGTCAAACAGCGTGCCGCCGGTGAAGAAACCGCCTTCATATCCAGCAACCTTGTGGCCGCGGCCGTCCACCACCAGCTTGGCGCCTTCTTCGACCCCAATGCCGATGTATTTTTCGATGCGGTCGCGCGCTTCCTTGGTCACGATGGGGCCCATCTCGGCGTCCAGCTCCATGCCGTTTTTCACCTTCAGCTTTTTCGCGCGTGTGGCCAGCAGCGGCACGATGGTGTCGGCCACCGAGCCCACCAACACCGCCACACTGATGGCCATGCAGCGTTCACCGGCGCTGCCGTAGGCGCTGCCGATCAGCGCGTCCACGGCCTGCTCGATGTTGGCGTCGGGCATCCCCACCATGTGGTTTTTCGCCCCGCCCAGGGCCTGCACCCTCTTGCCGTTACGGGCACCGGTTTCATAGATGTACTGCGCGATGGGCGTGCTGCCCACAAACGACAGCGCACGCACGTTCGGATGCGCCAGCAGCGCGTCGACCGCCACCTTGTCACCCTGCACGACATTGAACACACCGTCGGGCAGGCCGGCCTGTTGCAGCAATTCGGCCATGAAGAGTGATGGCGACGGGTCGCGTTCACTGGGCTTCAGGATGAAAGCGTTGCCGCAGGCCAAC
>JANNMQ010000187.1:0-11021 GCA_031398045.1 Rubrivivax sp. | reverse complement strand
CGCGACCACTGGCTGCAGACCTTGCGCAGCGCCTGCCCGCCCGGCGCACCCTGGCAACGCCTGCCGCTGCACACCGATGACGAGTGTTTGTTGGGCGGTCTCGACCTGGGTGCCACTTTGCAGCGTGGCACGGTGGTGCTGCAGCCAGGCCTGCTGGCGCGCACCCACGGCGGTGTGCTGGTGGTGGCCATGGCCGAACGCATGAGCCCCGGTCTGGCTGCCCGGCTTGCTTCAGTGCTCGATACCGGCTGCGTGGTGTTGCACCGCTCGGGCCAGGCTGTAACGGCACAAGCTCAGCTGGCGGTCGTGGCACTGGATGAAGGCCTGGCCGACGACACCGCCGGCAGCGGGCTCGGCGCGGCGTCGGCACAGCAAGCCGAACAGCCGCCGGCAGCGCTGCTGGACCGTCTGGGTCTGCGCATCAGCCTGGCTGATCTGCCCAGACCCGCCGCCGATGCTGCGGTGGCCGGCAGCAAAACCGCCGCACCGCAACCCCTGTGGCCTGATGTGGCGGCTGCACGTGTGTTGCTGCCCGCGGTGCAGTGCAGTGATGCCTTGCTGCTGGCGCTGAGCGAGGCCGCCTCGGCTTTGGGTGTGCGGTCGCTGCGGGCTTCGGTGTTTGCGCTGGCTGCTGCGCGCGCCCACGCCGCATGGCAGGGGCGCAGCGAGGTCACGGTGGAAGATGCGGCGCTGGCGGCGCGACTGGTGTTGGCACCGCGCGCCACGCAGGTGCCGCAGGCCGTTGATGAACCCGGTGAAGCAGCGGCGGAAGAAGCTGCTGAGTCCACCCCCCCAGCCGCTGCCGAGCCCCAGCCGCCAGACCCTGCAGCCCACACACCCGACAGCGCTGCATCGCCGCCCGTTGCAGAGCCACAGCCGCCGCAAGCTTCGTCAGAGACTGATGACGCCCAGCGGCAAAACAGCCCGCCAACAGCTGCAGACGGCGCAGCGCAAGACCAGGTGCTGCAGTCGGCGCTGGCTGCCGTGCCGCCGGGTCTGTTGGCGCTGCTGGCATCGGCGGCGGGCCGTGCACCCGCTGGCGCCGGCGGGCGCGCCGGTGCCCTTCAGGCTTCGCGGTTGCGTGGTCGGCCCTACGGTTCGCGCCGCGGCGACCCGCGCGCGGGCGCGCGGCTGCACCTGATCGACACGCTGCGCGCCGCTGCACCCTGGCAGACCCTGCGCCGCGCTGAAGCGGCGCAGAAGCTGGCGCAAAGCGCCGGCGCGGCGGGTGTTTCGCCAGTCGCCACCCCCGGCCCCGCCGTGCAGGTGCGGCGCGAAGACTTTCACATCAGCCGCTTTCGGCAGCGCAGCGAGACCACCACGCTGTTTGTCGTGGATGCGTCGGGTTCGGCGGCTCTGCACCGCCTGGCCGAGGCCAAGGGCGCGGTGGAATTGCTGCTGGCCGACTGCTACGTGCGCCGCGACCGTGTGGCGCTGCTGGCCTTCCGCGGCCAGGCTGGGGCTGAACTGCTGTTGCCGCCCACAAGGTCATTGGTGCGTGCCAAGCGCAGCCTGGCGGGCATGGCCGGCGGTGGGGGCACGCCGCTGGCCGCAGCACTGGACGCCGCGCGTGAACTGACCCAAGGCATAACACGCCAAGGGGGCACCGCGTTGGCGGTATTTTTGACCGATGGCCGCGCCAACATCGCGCGTGATGGCAGCCCCGGGCGTGAACGTGCGCATGCCGATGCCATGGTGTCGGCCCGCTTGTGGCGCGTCACAGGGCTGGGTGCGCTGTGGCTCGACACCGCACCGCAACCCCAGAGCGCCGCGCAACAGATTGCGTTGGCCATGGGTGCTCGTTACCTGCCACTGCCGCATGCCGATGCGCGGCAGGTGACACGCGCCGTCACAGATCTTGCTGCGACATTTGCGTCGCGTTGATCAACCACAGTTCCTGCAGCACCACGGCGGCCACCTGCGCAGGCGCTTCTTCATGCGCCAGATGACCCAGGCCGGGCAACACCTGCACCCGCGCGGCAGGTACCCGCAACGCCACACGCTGCGCCTGTGCGGGCGGCACGGCGGTGTCGCCCGCAGCGGCCAACAGCAGCAACGGGCAGGCCAGTGCGGGCAAGTCGCGTTGCAGCGGGTGCAGGTTCCAGTTCGCCATCATCGCCAGCACGTTGGCCACATGCCCGGCATTGCCCATCAAAAGCCTGTATTGCAACAGGCCCGCGTTGTCGATGCGGGAGCCGGTGCCGCCGATCAAACGCCGCACCGCGTTTTCGTCCTGCCCGCGCCAGGCCGCCAGGCGCGAAACCAGCGGGTTGCCAGCCAGCAAACGGGCCATCGGTGCGTAGGCCAGCCCGGCCAGGCCTTCAAAGGGCAACAAGGCGCCATTCAGGCTGATCAACCTGCGGCCCTGCCAGCGGCCATCCAGCGCCAGGCGCAGCATCAACGCGGCGCCGGCTGAATGGCCCAGCACCAGGTCGGGTGCAAAAGACTGTGCGGCCATCAGTTGCGCCAGCGCAGCGGCCATGGCCGGTAACGACACGTGGCCTGCGGGCAAGGCGGTGGTGAAGCCGTGCCCCGGCAAGTCCAGGCTCAGCACATCGGCGTGCGGCGCCAACAAAGGCATCACACCCCGCCAGCTGTGTGTGGCAGCGCCTGTGCCGTGCAGCAGCAGCACCCGCGGGCCCCTGTCGGTTCCCATGCGCTGCAGGTGCCAGTTCAGTCCGGCAGCGTCGGCAAAGCGGCTGTGTGCGCGCAGCGGCCAATGGCGGCCGTCGCGTGCCCAGGACAAGCAGGTGCTCAAGGGTTGACCGTGGCGGGTGCGGAAGGCATGCGGGCATTGTTGCGCAGCGACGTGGTGGCCTATCCTTCAACGGCCCCCACTCCACGCCGGCAGCAAGCGCTACCCCGCGCTCTGGCTATGATGGTTTGGTGCAAGCCCTTCCCACCCTGATGCAACCCTCACTGGGCCAGCGCCTGCGTGCCGCTACCAAAGCGCTGCACACAGAGGTTGAACGCGCGGGTGTGATGCGCCGCCTGCTGCGTGGCGACCTGGCACCTGCAGGCTACTGTTTGTTGTTGCGCAACCTGCACGCGTTGTACGAAGCGCTGGAAGCCGCGATACAGACGAACCACGCGTTGCCTGCGCTGCAAACCTTGGTGCCGCCCACACTGTGGCGCACGCCGGCGTTGCAGCACGACCTGCTGCTGCTGCACGGCAACTGCTGGCGCGCCGAGCTGCCCGTGGCGCCGGCTGCACAGGCCTATGTGCTGCGCCTGGCGTCGCTGGCCGTCGAGCAGCCGGCGCTGCTGGCCGCACATGCTTATGTGCGCTATTTGGGTGACTTGAATGGCGGGCAGATGTTGGCGCGGCTGGTGGCGCCGTTGGTGGCGCCGTTGGTGGCGCAGTTGGTTGCGCCGTTGGTGACCCCTTTGGTGACTCCTTTGGTTCAAGCGCCCGAGCGTCGGAACGAGCCCCAAGCCCTCCAGACTCTGGGCCTGGCCTTCTACCGCTTTGAAGGCACCACCAGCGTTGACACGTTGCAAACGCGTTTCAGGCTGGCTTTGAACGAGCAGGCGCAGACCGAATTGCAGGCGCAGGCATTGGTGCAAGAAGCATGCAGCGCTTTTGTGCGCCACCGTGACCTGTTTGTCGAACTCGAGAGCCTGTCTCCGCCACCTCAGTCTGCAGGCGGCCCCGTCAGCTCTCTGATCTGACCGTACAGCGCTGCCGCACGCTGCGTCGACGACGCCAGCTCTTCCAGCAATTTGGCCACCGGCGCACCGACAGCGCCATCGGCGATATCCATCGCCGCCAGGCTGGCGTTGGTGAGGATGGAACCGATCACTTGGTCGGTGCCTGCCGACGTGTCGCCGGCAGCCTGGCGCAGGCTTTGGGCGCTGGCCGCCAGCTGCATCGATGCTTCCAGGTTGCGCCTGGCGTGGGCCGCCCTTTTGCTGTCGCGCAGGTCAAACAAGGTGACGATGGTGCCCAGGGGTGTGCCGTCACGCGCGGCCACCAATTCGGCACGCACCGACACCGGCAGCGCCTGGCCGTTATCGCGCGCCAATGCCATTTCGCCGCGCCAAGGTGGTTGTCCGGCCCGCAGCGCCTTCAACACCTGCTGCATGCGCTCGGGGTGCTGGAACCACCGCAACGCGTCGGCCAGATGCGTGTCGGTTTCACTGTTGCAGCCGGTGAGCGCTACAAAAGCAGCGTTGCAGCTGAGCTTGCGGCCTTGCGCGTCGGCAATCATCACGGCTTCGTTGGAGCTCTGCACCGCGCCGCGTATCTGCGTCATCTGGTGTTCCGCAATCAACAGCCGCACCGCGTTCACCTGCACGATGATGTCCACCAGCGCGCCGCCGATGGCGCGGCCCAGCGCCAGTTCGGCGCTGGTCCAGGGCAGGGCGGTGCCACGCACGATTTCTGACCAGGCGGCAAAAGAACTGCGGGGCGACAGTTCCAGCGGGTTGTTGGCCACCATCGGCTTGCTGGGGTCGCCGGCCCAGGTGACGCTGTGCAGCTGTTCGCGCCGCACCCACATCAGGTAGTCGGGCCGTGTGGCCGACAACTTCACGGCCAACACGCCGCTGGCCGTGGGCGTCAACGTGTCGAGCGCTTCGTTGGCCTGGCCCACTGACGAACAGCTGAACAGCGAGTCGGTGGCCTGGCCGTCTACCCAGCGCAGCAGTTCACGCAGTTCGGGCGTGGAGGGCACTTCACCCGTGGTCAGGACTTCGCCATCCACAAACAGCACCGCGCCGGTGGCTTCCAGCGGCTGCAGCAAGGTGCCGGGGTTGCGGAACAGCGCCATGCGCCAGTCGCCTTCGGTGGAAGTGGCTTCTATCAGCCGCTGCTCAAGCCGGCGCACCATCACCGCCACCTGTGCATGGGCGTAGTTTTCAATCGCAGCGATGCGTGTGGACACCACTTCGGCCAACAGGTCGCAGGCCGCGCGCACCGCCTGGCAAATGTTGCGCGGTGAATAGTGGTGCGCGGCAATCAATCCCCACAAGCGTCCTTCGCGCACCAGCGACACCACCACCGTGGCGGTGACGCCCATGTTTTTCAGGTACTGCAGGTGCAGCGGCGACATGCTGCGCAGGGCGCACATCGACATGTCCAGTTCACCGACGCCAGCCGGTGCAGGCTGCAACAGCATTGCAGGCTGGTAATGAACGTCCACCAGCACACGCACCCGGTTGCGCAGGTAAAGCTCGCGCGCGCGCTGCGGTATGTCGGTGGCCGGGTAATGGTGGCCCAACAAAGAGTCCAGCCGCGGGTTGCGCGCTTCGGCCACGATCTTGCCGTGGCCGTCGGCGTCGAACTTGTAGACCATCACGCGGTCGTGGCCTATCAAGTCGCGAAAACACTGCGCTGCCGCATCAGCCAGCACGCCAATGTTGGCGGCGTTGCTGAAGCGTTGCACCGCGCCAGCCACCATGGCCAGCAACTGGTCGCCGGTGGGCGTGACGGTGGTGATGGAGGGCAGCGGGCGGGGCTCCAGCTCCACGATCAGCAAGCCGGCGGCATTGCGGTGTACCGAGCCTTCCCAGTTCAGCCTGCGCCCCTGGCGGCCTGTGTGGCACTGCAAAGTCACCGTGGCATCGCCGGCCAGCGTGACGGCGGCCGACTGCACCTGCTGATGCAGGTTGCCTTGCAGGCTGGACAGGGGCTGGCCCCGCACCGTCTGGCCGGGGCTGACGAGCAACAGAGCCGCTGCATTGGCCGAACATTGCAGCACGGCGCCATCGGCGTGGGCCAGCACCACCAGCAGGCCGTGGGGCTGCACCGAACCCGCCAAATGGATGAGCTCGCGTTCGCAGTTGCTCAGGTCGGCCGTGCCGAAAGCAGGGCTGTCGGTGGTCAGGGGCATGGAGGCACGAAGCGCAGGTTCAAAACCGCAGCCATGCAGTCAGACCGTTTAGGAAACAAGACCGGACTGCAGTGGTTGGCCAGATGGTGAATGCAGTGCATCCTGGCCAGCCTCGGCCAGGCCCAGGTGTTGCATGCGCTGCTGCAACACAGTCAAAGGTATGCCCAACAAGCTGCCCACTTCCGACAAGCGGCCCTGGCAGCGCGCCAGTGCGGTGCTGATCAAATGGCGCTCGGCCAGCGCCGCAGCTTCTTGCAGCAGTTGCGGCAAGGCTTGCAGGCCCACCTGGTCAGCCAGGTGGCTGATGCCCTGACGCAGCGGGTCCAGCGTGGCGGTTGTCGGCAGGGCCACTGCCGGCTGCAATTTGCGCAGACGCAGGCCCACACATTCCTGGTCACCTTCAGTCAGCAGCATGGCGGCCAGTTCCACGGTGACGGTTGGCTGCAGGGCTGCCTGACTTGCTGACCCTGCACCGCCAGCGCTGCCGGGTGACGATGTGAATGACGATGCCAAAGCTGCAGGGTGACCCACAAAGGCCTGCGCCACCTGAGCCAGACCATGTCGCCGCGCTTGCAGCAGCGCATGGGCAATGGTGTGCGCCGGGTCGCCCAGCAACTCGGCCAGCGTGCGCCGATGCGCCGAGGCACCGTCGGCCACTCGGCACAGCGCCGTGAAAGCGGGGTTGCACATCAGCACGCGACCGCTGGAATCGGTGACCACCAGCGCGTCAGGCAGCGTGTCCACCCATGCCGACCGCCGTTGCATGGCGTCGGCGGTCTCGCCATCGGCTTCGATGCTGCGCAGTTGAACCACCAACTGCATGTCGGGCCCCGACCGCAGCGGTGTGGCAGACACTTCTACCGGAACCAGAGCCTGTGGTGCACGACCGAGCGCAGCCGATGCTGCGTGGGCACGCATCACGCCCGGCCTGCCGGTGGCGCGCGCAGTAGCCAACAATTCGTTGAAACCGGGGCGTTCCGCCTGAAGCACGCTGTGGGCAACGTCGGTGCCCAGAAGGCCGTCTCGCAGCAAAGGCGACAGCAGGGCATGCGCAGCGTGGTTGGCATGCACCACCTGCAGCGTGCGCGCGTCCACTACCAGTACCGCATCGGTGGCCACCTGGTACAGCGTGCGCACATGAGACTCGGCCTGGCGCTGCGACCAGTAATCGCGTTCCATGGCCTGGGTGGCCTGCACAAAACGCTGCTGGATCGCAGCCACTGCACGCAAGTCGCGGCCCACCGCCAATACAGGGCCATCGCGGCCCAGGCGGATGGCGGAATACGCCACCGGTATGTCGGTGGCGTCTTGCGACGGGTGGTTAACCTCTCGGCGGCGCGTGACGCCCGAGGTCTGCACTTCCGACAACAGCAACTCAATCTTGCGTCGGGTGCTGCCGGTAACGGTGTCTACCCACGGCTGCCCCAACCACCGCCCGGCGCCACCCAGGTTGGGTTCAGCGCCCATTGCTACGTGCTGGATGACACCCTGGGCGTCGATCACCAGCGCAATGTCGGCGGCCACCGACACAAACGTACGGGCCAGTTCGGGTGCCAGTGCAGACAACGCCTGCAGGTCAAGTGGCGGGATGGGATCGTTGACGACTGGCTTCACGGTAAATCTCCACGATGACACCTTGCCAGTGTCACGAGGTCGGCTTCCGGGCCATGATAAACAAGCTGCGCAGCGGACACTCCGACAGCCGGCCCATGCGCCGGCCCACCAAGGCCTTCCTGACTGCACACCCACCACCAGCGTGGCAACGCGGGCAGTAACTTTGCTCTTGCATCTGTTCTTCTTTCACCGCTGCTTCAGGTGTACCGAAGAGACATCGTTTAAATGTAGCAGGACAGCGCGCCGCCGCTTCATTCGCAGCCCGTAAAAGGTGCTGGCACCGCCTGCATAGGGGGCCTGTACACACTGACTTGCCGCATCGTGGCCCACGGGTGTGCCCCGTTGACGCTGCTCTTCAGAGTGTCTATTCTGCGTGACACATGCAAAAGTACACGCATATTGACATTGGCGTCAAAGCTGTGTTCGCAGCCGCGCCAAGTGCGCCACCCGGAGGAGCGACATGACGGCCACGCAGAGAATTTCGCAGACCTTAAACGCTGCGCTGAGTGGCGCTGCGTCGGCCGGCTGTCCGCCGCGGCTGGCAGCTGCGGTGCGGCACGCGGTGTTTCCGGGCGGCGCGCGCATACGCCCGCACCTGTGTCTGGCGGTGGCCATGGCGCATGGCGACGATGACCCTGTGCTCAGCAATGCAGCGGCCGCGGCACTGGAGCTGCTGCACTGCGCTTCGCTGGTGCATGACGACCTGCCTTGTTTCGACGATGCCGCCACACGCCGCGGTCAGCCGTCGATACACCGTCGTTATGGCGAACGGGTGGCCGTGCTGGCGGGCGACGCACTCATCGTGCTCGCTTTTGAAACCTTGGCGCTGGCCGCGCAGCAGCACCCGTTGCGCCTGCCCAGCCTTTTGTTTACCTTGACCCGGGGTGTGGGTATGCCGGTGGGCATCACGGCCGGCCAGGCCTGGGAATGCGAAGACCAGGTGCCGCTGCGGGAGTACCACCAATTGAAGACCGGTGCCCTGTTTGCAGCGGCCACCATGGCGGGTGCGCAGGCCGCAGGTGCAGACCCTGCACCGTGGCGCCTGTTGGGCGAACGTCTGGGCGAGGCCTACCAGCTGGCTGACGACATACGCGACGTGGCCGCAGCACCTGACTGGCTGGGCAAGCCCGTGGGCCGCGATGCCGTGCTGGGGCGGCCCAGCGTGGTGCGTGAATTTGGTGTTGCGGGTGCCGTGCGGCAGTTCCAGCAGATGGTTGAAGAAGCCGTGCATGCGGTGCCCAGCTGTGGCGGTGCCCCGCATCTGCGCGCCCTGGTGCGCAGCGAATCCGAAAGACTGGTGCCCACGGCCATGCGACTCGACCTGGCACGCGCTGCCTGAAGCGCCTATCCACACAGACCTGACGCCATGAAATCCACAGCCACCGCCCCCGTTGCCTTGCCTTCACAGGGCCACACAGGCTGGCGCGAGCGCTGGTGGGAACAGTGGTGCAACTGGCGCGACCGCACCGTGGGCAGCGCGAAGTTTCAGCACTGGGCGGCTGGTTTTGTGTTCACCAGGCCGGTGGCGCGCAAGCGCGCGCGCGAGCTGTTTGACATCGTTGCAGGCTTTGTCTATTCGCAGGTCTTGCTGGCCTGTGTGCGGCTGCGCCTGTTCGAGATGCTGGCCCAGGGTGCGTTGAGCCGACAAGACATCGCAGCCAGGCTGGACCTGCCGGTTGATGCGGTTCACCGCCTGCTGGACGCCGCACTCTCATTGCGGCTGCTGGAAACTCGTGCCCAGGGTCGCATCGGGCTGGGGCCCCTGGGTGCGCCGATGGTGGGCAATGAAGCCGTGTTGGCCATGGTGGAACACCACGCCACGCTGTACCGCGACCTGGCCGACCCCGTGGCACTGCTGCGCGGCGGCGGCAAGGGCAGCGAACTGGGTCGCTGTTTTCCCTATGCCGCGGCGGCGCGGCCTGGCGAGTTGCCGGCCAGTGATGTGGCTGCTTATTCGGCATTGATGACGGCATCGCAGCCGCTGGTGGCGCAGGAGATCTTGAATGCCTACGACTTCAGGCAGCACCGTTGTCTGCTGGATGTGGCCGGTGGTGAGGGCCGCTTTCTGGCCGCTGCGGCGCAGCAGTGTCCGCAGTTGCAGTTGATGCTGTTTGACCTGCCGGCCGTGGCGCACGGCGGCGAACAACGTCTGCAGGGTTTGGGTTTGTCGGCACGCAGCCGCGTCGTCGGTGGTGACTTCCTTTGTGACGCCTTGCCCACAGGCGCCGACGTGGCGACCTTGATCCGCGTCGCCCACGACCATGACGACGCGCGCGTCATGCACCTGTTGCGTTCCATCCGCGCCGCCTTGCCCGCAGACGGCACGCTGGTGCTGGCCGAACCGATGAGCGGCACCAGCGGTGCCGAGCCCATGGGCGACGCCTACTTCGGCTTTTACCTGCTGGCCATGGGGCGCGGCCGGCCGCGCCGGCGCGACGAGCTGACAGCCATGCTGCAAGCAGCGGGTTTTGACCGCGTGCGCAGCCTGCCTTCACGTTTGCCCCTGCAGGTGGGCCTGCTGGTGGCCCGCGTCGGCAAGGCGGCGAGTTGATCCAGTGGCTGATGGCAGTGTAAATAAGACTTGACACTGAAAAAAGTAATCGTAGAGTGACACTCAATCGCTCCACACCGCCTCAAGACCTTTGTCCATGTCACTGACTTCCACACGCTCCTTCGGTCCGCCTGAACCGGCGCACCCAGACCAGCGGAGACCTGTATGAACACCTTGGCCGTCGTGCTGCAGCAGCCCGAACATCTCGAACTGAGTCAATTGCAATTGACGGAACCTGGTGTTGAAGACGTGGTGGTCGATGTCGCCTTCAGCGGCATCAGCACCGGCACTGAAAAACTGCTGTGGACCGGCCGCATGCCGGCTTTCCCTGGCATGGGCTACCCCTTGGTGCCGGGTTATGAATCGGTGGGGCGCGTGGTGCAGGCTGGCGCGCAGTCGGGCTTGTGTGAAGGCGATCAGGTTTTTGTTCCTGGCGCCAATTGCTTCGGTCCGGTGCGCGGCTTGTTCGGGGGTGCTGCAGCGCGCCTGGTGGTGCCAGGCAGGCGGCTGGTGCAGGTTGACCCGGCGTTGGGTGAATCTGCCGTGCTGTTGGCGCTGGCCGCGACGGCCTACCACGCGGTGTCGGGTGGTGGCCTGCGTGAACACATAGCGCCGCCTGACCTCATCGTCGGCCACGGTGTGCTGGGCCGCCTGCTGGCGCGCCTGAACGTGGCTGCCGGCAACCCCACCACGGTGTGGGAACTGAACGACCGCCGGGCGCAGGGTGCGCAGGGGTACACCGTCGTCAAGCCCGACGACGACCCGCGGCGCGACTACCACGCCATCTACGACGTCAGCGGTGACTCCAGCATTCTTGATGCGCTGGTGGCGCGCCTGAAACCGGGCGGCGAAATTGTGCTGGCGGGCTTTTACAGCGAACGCCTGAGTTTTGCGTTTGCACCGGCCTTCATGCGCGAAGCGCAGATCCGCGCCGCAGCCGAATGGAAGCGGCCTGACCTGCTGGCCGTGAAGGCGTTGATCGAGGACGGCACGCTGTCACTCGAGGGCCTGATCACGCACCA
>JANNMQ010000167.1:0-11115 GCA_031398045.1 Rubrivivax sp. | reverse complement strand
CGCGGGTCGAACGACATCGCCGAGCCGACGTAGAACAGCAGTTCCAGCCCTTGCAGGTCTTGCGCCGTGCGCACCAGCGGCACACCCAGGCCCTGCGCCCAGTCACCCCGCTGATCAGCCTGCAAGCCCCACGGGTTGCCTTGTGACTCGTAGGCTTCGAAGACTTTCTTCAGTTCATGCGGAAACTCGCCGGCAATCATCACCTGGTGCTGGCGCATGCGAAAGAACTTGTCCAGGTGCTCCAGCTCGATCGGGCAGGCGGCCTCGCAGTAGCCGCAGCTGGTGCAGGCCCACAAGGTGTCGGCGCTGATTACCGGGCCCACCAGTGGCGGTAGTGGCGGCAGCTCGCGGGCGCTGCCGCGGGGCACCAGCGCATCGCGATGACCCGATACCAGCGCATCGCGATGATTCGATACCAGTGCCTCCCGATGCTCCATCAGATGATGCTTCAGGCTGTCGTTCACGGCCTTCAGCGACAGCGGTTTGCCGCTCAGGTGCGTCGGGCAGGCTTCCTTGCAGCGGCCGCACTCGGTGCAGGTGAAGGCGTCCAGGCCGTCCTTCCACACCAGGTCACGTGCGGTGTGCACACCGGCTTTCATATCCGCCTCATCGGTGGCTTCCATCAGCCGGTTGATGTCCACCGAAGGCACCCGGTGCGCAGGCCGGCCGCGGCGGAAGTACAGCGCGGGCAGTGCGGTGACGATGTGGAAATGCTCGCCCATCGGCAGCCAGACGAGGAAGCTGAACACCACCACCATCTGCAACCAGTAGAAAAACGAGTAGCCGAACGCCAGCGCGGTGGGCGATAAGCCCTGCACGAGTTGCGCCACCGCACCCCCGGCAAAGGCAAAGGCCTGTTCATGCGCGATACCCGGCACGCTGGCACTGAGCTGCGCGAAGCGAAAGCCATCGAAGGCGATGTCGGTCAGCATGATGACCAGAATCAGGCCCAGCACCAGCAAGCCTTCGCGGTTTCGCTCCAGGCGTGCCGGCTTCAAAACCAGGCGGCGCCACAGCCCATACAGCACCGCCAGCGTGACCGCAACCTCCACCACATCCTTGAAGGCCGCCACAGGCCCGGCCAGCAGTCCAGGCAGCACAAAGTGCTCGTTGTAGCCGATCGCAATGAGCTGCAGCTTGCGCAGCAGCAGCGACAGGAACCCGATGAAGATCACTGCATGCATGACACCCGGCCGCCACTCGCGCTGCACCATGCGGCGCTGCAAGAAGCCGTTGACCAGCACGCTGCGCGCCCGTTGCCACGGCAGGTCCCAGCGCGGCTCGGGCTGCAGCGCCGCCACGATCTGCAGCTTGCGCCAGGCCAGCGCTGCAAAGCCGGCCAGCGCCAGCAGCAGCAACAGGCTGATGCCGACAGGGCTCATGCCGGTGACATCGGTGCCTGCTTTCTCAATAGCGCCCGTGCTGCTTGACGATGTAGTTCGTCAATTCAGTGGCCTGCGCCGAAAGCCGGGTTTGCACGCCGTGCACGGTGCGCACGATGGCGCACATCACGGCGTACAGAATGCGGGGGTGGGTGTCGATCAGGCTCTCGAGCTTTTCACGTTCCAGCACCAGCACCTGCCCGGCGCTGCCGGCCCGCAACGATGCATAACGGGGTGCGCCGTCCAGAAAACCCAGCTCGTGCGCGAAGTCGCCGGCCTTCAACGAGACCAGCACCGTCTCGTCGGGTGTGCCCAGATGCTTGACGACGTCCAGCGACCCCTGCACCACCACAAACAGGCGGTTGTCCACCTGCCCTTCCTGGGCCAGAGGCTGCTGCGCCTGCACGGGCAAGAGCACCAGCAGACCCTCCAGCACAAGCGCCTGCTCGTTCGTCAGGCCCCGCACCAAGGGGCTGGACTGCAGCGCGTCGTGCAGTGACAAGACGGTCGTGTTCATGACGTTCTTTCCATTGGTGGCGGTGCGGTTTGCCGACAAGGACCCGGCCCGCGCACGATAGGCGGCACCCGGCAGCAGCGCTTGACCCAGGTCAACGTTGAGTCCGCCCGAGCAGTTTCAAACGGCTTCAAACGGCTTCAATCGGCTTTAATCGGCTACAAGCTGTCACGTCCCAGCAAACGAGCACACCATGACCGGACTTTCGCGCAGCTTCGGCAAACAGACCGTCGACGAACAAGAGCGCGAGCGCCGCATCCGCCGCGTCTTCGAAGCCGTGGCGGCGCGTTACGACCTCATGAACGACCTCATGAGCATGGGCATCCACAGGCTGTGGAAGCGCACGCTGGTGCGCCTGGCGGCACCCCGCAGCGGCCAGACCATCATCGACCTGGCGGGCGGCACGGGCGACGTGGCCGCGCTGATGGCAGCGCCCGACCGCACCGTCATCGTGTGCGACCCCAGCCTGCCGATGATGGCGGTGGGGCGCGCACGTGGCCACGCGCATGTGCAGTGGCTGGAAGGTACCGGCGAACAGATGCCGCTGCCTTCGGCATCGGTCGACACACTGACCATCGCCTTCGGCATTCGAAACGTCACGCGCGTCGAAGACGCGCTGTTGGAGGTGCTGCGGGTGCTCAAGCCCGGCGGCCGCTTCTTGTGCCTGGAATTTTCCACGCCCTATGCGCCCATCCGGCCTTTCTACAACCTGTTTTCCTTCACCATCATTCCGCGGCTGGGGGCCTGGATAGCAGACGCTCCCGAGGCTTACAACTACCTGGTTGAATCGATCAGGCGCTTTCCCGATCAGCGCGCCTTCAAGGCGATGATTGAAGAAGCAGGTTTTGTCGACGTGAGCTACCGCAACCTGAGCTTCGGCATCGCTTGCATCCACAGGGGTATGCGACCCGGCGCGGCGTGAAACGGCGCAGGCGCTTGTGCACAAGGTTTGACACGGCGCAAGATTGGGCCTGCGGCCTTTGTCGAGAATGCAACCTCGGGCAGGGTAGCGCCCAACCGTCACGGAGCAAGCAGGCATGGCAGTGAACCCAGGCACCGTCAACGCCCAACCGGCAGTTCGCAACGGTTCCGCTGCAGCGTGGATGGTGGCCATCAGGCCGCGCACCCTGCTGGTGGCCTTCAGCCCCGTGCTGGTGGGCGCCACGCTGGGCTATGCAAGAGCTGGCGCCATCGACCTGTGGGCCACGCTGATGGTGCTGGCCGCAGCGCTGCTGATGCAGATGGTGACCAACATGCAAAACGATGTCGGCTACACCGTGCGCGGCGGCGACAGCAGCGGCACGCGCATCGGCTTGCCGCGTGCTACCTCCAATGGCTGGCTCAGCGTGCGCCGGGTGCGCAGCGCGATTGTGGTGGTTGCGCTGATTGCCACCGCGCTGGGCCTGGCCCTGGTGGCCTACAGGGGCTGGCCGGTGCTGGCTATCGGGGTGGCTTCGCTGGTGGCTGCACTGGCCTACATGGGTGGGCCCAAGCCGATCGCGTTCACGCCTTTTGGCGAACTGACCGTGTTCGTGTTCTTCGGCCTCGTGGCGGTGATGGGCACCGACTGGGTGCTGACCAATGGCATCGGCCTCGTCAGCCAGCTGGCAGCCGTGGCCATTGGAGGCCTGGCCGCGGCTGCATTGGCCGTCAACAACCACCGTGACATCGCCCATGACCGCCTGGTCGGCCGCCGCACTTTTGCCGTCTGCTTTGGCGAACGCGCCTCGCAGGGGCTCTACTCGGTGCTCGTCTTCGGGCCTCTGGTGCTGGTGCCGGTGATGGCACTGGCCGGGCAAACGCCCGCACTGTTGCTGCCACTGCTGCTGCTGCCGGCGGCGCTGAACCTGCGGCGCGACTTTGTCCGCTGCCAGCCCGGTGCGGCCTTCAACGAAATTCTGTTCCGCACCTTTACGCTCGAATTGTGGTTTGCGGCGCTGTTGTCGGCCGGCGCCCTGCTTGGTCGCGCCTTCGGCTGAGCAGCCAAGTCCCCCTTGAAGACCAGCGCACCCACCCGCAGAACGGCGCTCTCCGCGATGGCAGCGCTGGCAGTAGCCCTGCAGGGCGGGCCCGCCATGCGGGCCCGCGCGCAAGGCGACTTCCCCAGTCGCGCGGTGCGGCTGGTGGTGCCGTATTCGGTGGGCATAGGCCCTGACGTCGTAGCGCGCAGCGTGGCCGAGCAGTTGAAGCTGCAGTGGGCCCAGCAGGTGGTGGTGGACAACAAGCCGGGCGCATCGGGCATCGTGGCCTTTGGCGAGGTGCGGCGCACACCGGCCGACGGGCATACGCTCTATCTGGCCGATGCCGCCACGCTGGCCATCAACCCGCTGCTGCACGCCAAGCTGCCCTACGACCCGGTGCACGACCTGGAGCCGCTGACGCTGCTGTTCCGCGCCACGTTTGTGCTCTGGGTGGGCGGCAGCAGCCGCTTTCACAGCCTGGCCGACTTTCAGGAAGCCGCGCGCCGCAGCCCAGGCCGCCTGAGCTACGCGTCGCTGGGCAATGGCCACCCCAGCCAGTTGGCGGTGGAAAGTTATGCCCACGCCGCCGGCTTGTCGCTGCTGCTCGTGCCGTTCAAGGAAGGCGGTGCCTTGATGTCGGCCGTGGTTTCAGGCGATGTGGACCTGGTCACCTTCAGCATGAACACCATGGCCGGCCTGATGGCCAGCGGGCGGCTGCGGCCGCTGGCCGTGGCGGCGCGGGAACGGCTGGTTGCCCACCCCAGCATCCCGACGCTGCCCGAGGCCGGTGGCCCGGCTGTGGAAATGCATCCGTGGGCCGCACTGATGACGCGCTCGGGCACACCCGCTGCCGTGCTGAGCACGCTGCAGCTGAACCTGGCCCAGGCGCTGGCCAGCCCGGCGGTGCGCAGCCGGGCCGAGGCAGCGGGTTTCGACATCACGCCCTCTTCGGCGCAGGCCGTGCGCGACCGCATGGCCGCGGAAACCGCCACCGTTCAGCCGTTGATTGCAGCCGGCCGCGTGACGCCGGTTTGACATGATCGTGCGCCGTTCGGCGCTGGTGCCCCGGCCGGCCAGCCATGTCTTCGATGTCATCGAAGCGGCCGAGCAGTACCCGCAGTTTCTGCCCTGGTGCACAGGGGCCACCATCGTCAGCCGCGACGCCGTGATGGTGTCTGCTGACCTGCGGGTGCAATGGGGCGGCATGCACTTTGAGATGCGCACGCGCAACCCCAAGCTACGCCCTTTATTGATGAACATCCACCTCGAGCGCGGCCCGTTTCGGCGCTTCGAAGGTGAGTGGCGTTTGACCGAACTGTCAGCCGACGCCTGCAAGGTGGCCTTCCTTCTGGACTACGAGTTCGAGAGTCGTTTGATGACCAGCGCGGCCGGACCGGTGTTCAACCGCCTTGGTGACACGCTGCTCGATGCTTTTGTGGAGCGGGCACTGGCCATGCCAGTGGCCATCACAGCAGCAGCCACTCCAGTGGCCATCACAGCACCACCCATGCCAGTGCCCATCACAGAGGCCCCGCAGCTGCCGCCCGTCGATGAGCCGATGGGACTGACCCCCGGCGAAACCCGCAGCTGATGGAGCCTGAACGCGGTCGAGCGTCAGACTTGACCTGGATCAGTTTCGCTGAACAGCTTGCGCGCAAACTCCCTTTGGTCTTGGGGTCATTGCCGCACGGCAGCTGGGCCCCAGGTGCACCACCAGCGAGGGGATCTCCATGACCGAAACGTTCTACCAAGTCATGCGCCGGCAGGGCATCACGCGCCGCAGCTACCTCAAGTTCTGCAGCCTCACGGCAGCCTCGCTCGGCCTGGCGCCTTCATTTGCACCGACCATTGCACACGCGCTGGAAACCAAGCCGCGCACACCCGTACTGTGGTTGCACGGGCTGGAGTGCACCTGCTGCACCGAGTCCTTCATCCGCAGCGCGCATCCGCTGGCCAAGGACGTGATCCTGTCGATGATCTCGCTGGACTACGACGACACCATCATGGCCGCCGCCGGCCACCAGGCCGAGGCCGCGCTCGAGCAGGTGATGAAGGAATACAAGGGCAACTACATCCTGGCCGTCGAAGGCAATCCACCGCTGGGTGAAGACGGCATGTACTGCATGCCCGGCGGGCGGCCCTTTGCCGACAAGCTCAAGCACGTGGCCAAGGACGCGATGGCCGTCATCGCCTGGGGTTCCTGCGCCAGCTGGGGCTGCGTGCAGGCTGCCAAGCCCAACCCGACCACCGCGGTACCGATCAACAAGGTCATCACCGACAAGCCCATCATCAAGGTGCCGGGCTGCCCGCCGATTGCCGAGGTGATGACGGCGGTGGTCACCTACGTGGCCACGTTCGGCAAGATTCCCGAGCTCGACCGCCAGGGCCGGCCGAAGATGTTCTACAGCCAGCGCATCCACGACAAGTGCTACCGCCGGCCGCACTTCGACGCCGGCCAGTTCGTCGAGCAATGGGACGACGAAGGCGCCAAGGCGGGCTACTGCCTGTACAAGATGGGCTGCAAGGGCCCCACCACCTACAACGCCTGCAGCACCACACGCTGGAACGAAGGTGTGTCGTTCCCCATTGCATCGGGCCACGGCTGCATCGGTTGCAGCGAAGACGGCTTCTGGGACAAGGGTTCGTTCTACGACCGCCTGAGCAACATCACGCAGTTCGGCGTCGAGGCCAACGCCGACAAGATCGGCTTGGTCGCCGCCGGCGTCACTGGCGCGGCCGTGGTGGCACATGCAGCGGTGAGCGCCATCCAGCGCGCGTCCAACCGTAACAAGACGCAGGCCGACAGGGCACAGGCCGACTACGCGAACAAGGTGGAGCACTGATCATGACCGTGATCGAAACACAAGGTTTCAAGCTGGACAACGGCGGCCGGCGCATCGTCGTCGACCCGGTGACCCGCATCGAGGGACACCTGCGCGTTGAAGTCAACCTCGACGACAAAAACGTCATCCGCAATGCCGTCTCCACCGGCACCATGTGGCGCGGTCTGGAGGTCATCCTGAAGGGGCGCGACCCGCGTGACGCCTGGGCCTTCGTCGAGCGCATCTGCGGCGTGTGCACCGGCACGCACGCACTGGTGTCGGTGCGCGCGGTGGAAGACGCGCTGAAGATCGCCATCCCCGACAACGCCAACATCATCCGCAACCTGATGCATTCGACGCTGTACGCGCACGACCATCTGGTGCACTTCTACCACCTGCACGCGCTGGACTGGGTGGACGTGGTCAGCGCGCTGAAGGCCGACCCGAAGAAGACCAGCGAGCTGGCGCAGAGCATCAGCAGCTGGCCGATGTCCAGCCCCGGCTACTACCGCGACCTGCAGAGCCGCCTGAAGAAGTTTGTCGACAGCGGGCAGCTCGGCCCCTTCCGCAACGGCTACTGGGGCCACCCGGCCTACAAGCTGCCGCCCGAGGCCAACCTGATGGCGGTGGCGCACTACCTGGAGGCGCTGGACTTCCAGAAGGACATCGTCAAGATCCAGACCATCTTCGGCGGCAAGAACCCGCATCCGAACTGGCTGGTGGGCGGCGTGCCGTGCTCGATCAACCTCGAGGCCGTGGGAGCCGTGGGCGCGATCAACATGGAACGCCTGAACATGGTGTCCAAGATCATCGACGACACCATCAACTTCATCGACAACGTTTACATTCCCGACCTGCTGGCCATTGCCAGCTTCTACAAGGACTGGGGCGCCATCGGCGGTGGCCTGTCGAGCACCAACCTGCTCAGTTATGGCGAGTTCCCCGACATCGCCAACGACCAGAGCGACAAGAGCCTGCTGATGCCGCGCGGCGCCATCATCGGCGGCGACCTGAAGACCATCCACGCGGTGGACCTGAAGGACCCGTCGCACGTGCAGGAGTTCGTCAACCACAGCTGGTACAAGTACGGCGACGAGACCAAGGGCCTGCACCCGTTCGACGGTGTCACCGAACCGAACTTCGTGCTCGGCGCAGGCACCAAGGGCAAGAAGACGGCCATCGACCAGATCGACGAAAGTGCCAAGTATTCGTGGATCAAGTCGCCACGCTTCAAGGGCCACGCCATGGAAGTGGGGCCGCTGGCGCGCTACGTCATCGGTTACGCCAAGGGCATGCCCGAGTTCAAGGAACCGGTGGACATGGTGCTGAAGAAGCTGGACGTGCCGATAGGCGCGCTCATCTCCACCCTCGGCCGCACCGCGGCACGCGGGCTCGAAGCGTCGTGGGCCGCACACAAGATGCGCCACTTCTTCGACAAGCTGATGGGCAATCTGAAGGCCGGCAACTTCGCCACCGCCAACATCGACAGCTGGGAGCCGCGCACGTGGCCGGCCGCGGCGCAAGGCGCCGGTTATTGCGAGGCGCCGCGTGGCGCTCTGGGCCACTGGATCAAGATCAAGGACACCCGCATCGACAACTACCAGTGCGTGGTGCCCACGACCTGGAACGCCGGCCCGCGCGACACCAAGAACCAGATCGGCGCCTATGAAGCGGCGCTGATGAACACGCCGATGGCCAAGCCCGACGAGCCGCTGGAGATCTTGCGCACCCTCCACAGCTTCGACCCCTGCCTGGCGTGCGCCACCCACGTGATCTCGCCGCAAGGCCAGGAGATCGCCCGTGCCACCGTGCGCTGAACGACGAAGGGAGACCACCATGGCAAACACCCTGAACCCGCCCAGCCACAAGCTGTTCCCGGTCTACGTGTTCGAAGCGCCGGTACGCATCTGGCACTGGGTGATGGCGGTGTGCATGGTGGTGCTGGGCGTCACCGGCTACCTGATCGGCTCGCCTCTGGCGTCGGTCGGCGGTGAAGCGAGCAGCCATTTTTCCTTCGGCTACATCCGCTTCGCCCACTTTGCTGCAGCCTACATCTTTGCCATCACCTTCCTGATGCGCCTGGTCTGGGCTTTTTTCGGCAACCGCTACGCGCGCGAAATCTTCCTCGTGCCGCTGAGCATGTTCAAGCGTTCGTGGTGGCAGGGCTTCATCGGCCAGACCCGGCATTACCTCTTCCTGGAGCGTGAGGGCCTGCCCTGGCAGGGCCACAACCCGCTGGCGGCGTCAGCGATGTTCTTCATGTATGTGCTGGGCACCGTGTTCATGATCTGCACCGGCTTTGCGCTGTACGGCGAAGGCCTGGGCATGCAGAGCTGGGCCTATGCGATGTTCTCGTCGTGGGTGCTGCCACTGCTGGGCTACAGCCAGAACGTGCACACGCTGCACCACCTGGGCATGTGGGTGCTGGTGGTGTTCACCATCGTGCACATCTACATGGTGATCCGCGAGGACATCATGTCGGGCGAGACGGTGGTCAGCACCATGATCAACGGCTGGCGGGTGACCAAGAAGTGAACATGCCAGCGCCCGCGGAACCGATCACCGTGTTGGTGCTGGGCATCGGCAACGTGCTCTGGGCGGATGAGGGTTTCGGCGTGCGCGCGGTGCAGGCGCTGCACCAGGGCTGGCAGATTCCGGGGCGCGACGCCGATCAGGTGCACGACCCGGTGCGCCTGCTCGATGGCGGCACGCAGGGCCTGTACCTGCTGGATGCCGTCTGCTCGGCCAGCCACGTCATCGTGCTGGACGCCATCGACTTCGGCCTGCCGCCCGGCACGCTGAAGGTGTTTCGTGAAGCCGAGGTGCCGGTGTGGTCAGACACGGTGATGAGCCTGCACCAGGCCTCGTTCCAGGAACTGCTGTCGCTGGCGCGGCTGCGCGACCGTTTCCCGAAGCGCATCACGCTCATCGGCGTGCAGCCGGTGGTGCTGGACGACCTGGGCGGCAGCCTGAGCCCGCTGGTGCGGTCACGGTTGCCGCAGGCGGTGCAGCGGGCTGTGGCCGAGTTGGCGGCCTGAGGCATCGCTGCCCAGCCCCGCAGTGCGCCGCCGCCTGACGCGCTGAGTGCCCGCGCGCTGGACCTGCTGCTCTATGAAGGCGGCCGCCCTTCGGCAGACGACGCCTGCCGCGTCGGCGATGCGCGTTTTCTGAACCAGGTGCACGGCGACCACGCACTGCAGGGAGCCGCCTGATGTGCATCGGTATGCCACTGCAGGTGGTGGTTAACAAAGGGCACCTGGCGTGGTGCGAAGCGGGGGCTGGCGACACGTTGCAGCGCGAATGCCTGGACATGGCGCTGGTCGGGCCGCAGCCCGTCGGCACCTGGGTGCTGGCCTTCCAGGGCGCCGCCCGCCAGCTGCTGTCGGCCAGCGAAGCGGCGCAGGGCCTGGCGGCCCGCGAGGCGCTCGCAGCGGTGCTGCTCATCCCGCACGCTGCCGCTGCCGACATCGACCATTTCTTTGCCGACCTGGTGGGCCGCACACCCGAGCTGCCGGCGCACTTGCGCCCGGCGGCGACGGAGGGGCCGCCCGCCACACCCATTGCCGTCCAGCCCTGAGGGCCGCGCCATGACCGACCTGACCGTGCCACCTGAACTGATCGACCTGCATCCTTTGCTGGCCCGGCTGGTGAAGCTCACCAACGCCACGGTGCTGGGTGTCGACACCTTCGACCACTGGGCACAGCAGCCCGGCCCCGCGATGGTGGTGTTTGCCGAGGACCCGGAACGCTTCAAGGAAACCCTGGACCTGGCCGTCATCGTGCCCGAACTGCACGCCACCGGTGGCAGGCTTTTCCGCGTCGGCTTGCTGCCGCCCACCGCGTCGCGTGCCATCGCGCCGCGATTCGGATTTGCACGCTGGCCGGCCTTCGTGATGTTGCGCAACGGCCAGTATCTGGGCACCGTGGACGGGGTGCGCGACTGGGACGTGTACACCGCCGAACTGCAACGCCTGCTGGCTGCCGAGCCGACGCGCCCGCCCAGCGTGGGCATTGCGGTCACGGTAGCCGGCAGATCGTCGACCCCCGACTGCCATTGAGCATCAGAGAAGCACACCGCCATGCACGCCACCCACATCCCCATCCGCAGCCTGGTGCCCGAGCCCACCGACGCGGTGGAATACATGCCCATGCCGCGCGAGATGAACACCTTCGAGATGCCGCGCCTGCCCGAGCCCGGGCCTGACAACGACGTCGAGGGCGCGCGCAACGTGCTGACGCAGTTCCTGTCGGTGATGGACGGCTGGCTGACCGATGGCGGCGCACTGCCGGCGCTGGACCTGGCAGGCCTGCCGGCGGACCAGCTGCGCGTGCTTAACGAGACGCTGGGCGAGGGTGAGGTCTCGGCCCTGGTGGACGCAGGCCACGAGGTGCGGGTGCAGGAAACCGTGTTCTCCGGCGTCTGGCGCGAACAGCAT
>JANNMQ010000166.1:0-1992 GCA_031398045.1 Rubrivivax sp. | reverse complement strand
TTGACCTGCCCGACCTCGCCGCCATGGATGACAGCATCGCCAACGGCACCCACCACACCGCACCCGGTTCGGCGCAGCCGCTGGCGCTGTTCAATGCGCCGCGGGTGGACTATTCACTGCACCGCCTGCGCCACTACACCGGCACGGTGCCCGAACATTTCCAGAACTTCGTGATGTTCACGAACTACCAGTTCTACATTGACGAGTTCATCAAGCTCGGCCATGCGCTGATGGCCGACCCCCAGGCCAGCTACGACGCTTTTGTGGAGCCGGGCAATGTGATGACCCGCCGCGCCGGCACGGCCGTACAGGCGGGCGACGAAGGGGGCGCGCCACCACCGCGACTGCCGCAGATGCCGGCTTACCACCTGGTGCGGCCCGACAGCAGCGGCATCACCATGGTCAACATCGGTGTCGGCCCGGCCAACGCCAAGACGATCACCGACCACGTGGCGGTGCTGCGCCCACACGCCTGGCTGATGCTGGGCCACTGCGCCGGCCTGCGCAACAGCCAGCAGCTGGGTGACTACGTGCTGGCCCACGCCTACATGCGCGAAGACCATGTGCTGGACGAAGAACTGCCGCTGTGGGTGCCGATACCGGCGCTGGCCGAGGTGCAGGTGGCGCTGGAACAGGCGGTGGCCGATGTGACACAACTGCAGGGTTATGAACTCAAGCGCATCTTGCGCACTGGCACCGTCGCGAGCACGGACAACAGGAATTGGGAACTGTTGCCCAACGCCGGCCCGGAACGCCGCTTCAGCCAAAGCCGAGCGGTGGCTTTGGACATGGAAAGCGCCACCATCGCCGCCAATGGATTTCGGTTTCGTGTGCCTTATGGCACCTTGCTGTGCGTCAGTGACAAGCCGCTGCACGGTGAAATCAAACTGCCCGGCATGGCCAACACCTTTTACCGCGAGCGTGTGGACCAGCACCTGCGCATCGGCATGCGTGCGGTGGAACTGCTGCGCCAGGAACGCCCCGGCAGCTTGCACAGCCGCAAATTGCGCAGCTTTGCCGAAGTGGCCTTCCAGTAACACGCACCGGGCGCCATTGAAACGCCGGCATGCGGCAGTTGATGCGCTCTTCGGCGGCCGGCGCGGCCTTGCGCACGGTGGCACGGATGGCGGCCAGCACGGGCTGCACGTCCGGTGGCACCGACGTTATGTAGTCAGCATTCGTTTGCGGCATTGGCATCAAGGGGCTCGCGGGCTGCCAAGGTTTGCGTGAGCCCCAGCCTGCCTCAAAGCGCGACGGGCCTGCCAGCTTCGGCGGGCAGCGTCAAGCATGACCTTGCTTGGACAGCAGCGGGCGCATCATCCACAGCCCCAAGAGTGGCCCCAGCGCCAGCCACGGCAACACGCTGGCCAAGGGCAGGGCTGCGGACAGACGCACAAAAATCTCGATGCTCAGCGCTGAGATCGCAAAGCCGATGCTGTTGACCAGCGTCAGCAGGCTGCCCACGGCAGCCGGTGGCGCGTAGGTGGCAGTCAAGGCGCTGAACTGTGGTGAGTCGCCCACCGCCGTGATGCCCCACAGCAGCAGCCAGGCCATGAACAGCGGCACCGGGGCCTGCAACATCCAGGGCGCGGCCAGGCAGCACAAGCCGCTGGTGGCGAGCTGAAACGCAGCCACACGGGCGCCGGCATGAGATGCCGCGGCGGCCGTACCCGCTTGCGAAGCCGACATCACCCAACGCACCCAGCGCGCCACCAGCAGGCCGCCGCCGATGCAGCCGAGCGCACCCGCGCCCAGCACCAGAAATGCGGCCCATGACACCGCCACGGTGTCGGCCAGCCGGGTGGCCAGCACCGTGGGCACCAGCACCCACATCGTGTAGAGCTCCCACATGTGGCCAAAGTAACCACCCGCCGATGCCCGCACCCTGCGGTCGCGCCACAGGCTGGCCAGGGCGCTCAGGTGCAGGCCAGGATGGGCGGGCGCAGCGCGCGGCGGCGGTTCGGGCACCAGGCCTACCACCGCCAGGCCGGC
>JANNMQ010000100.1:0-2068 GCA_031398045.1 Rubrivivax sp. | reverse complement strand
GACAGCACCCTGTCGCTGACCTACGGCTGGCGCGAGTCTTCGGGCACGCTGCTGTACGTGGGCTACAGCCGGGCCCGCAACGCGCTGCAAGCCGCAGACAGCAGCCAGGAACTGTTTGTCAAGCTGCAGGTGGACGTGGATGAAGCACGGGGCCTGTTGCGTCGGCGTTGAAGGGCATGCCAGCTGGCGGCCTTGTGCGTGGAGGCCGCAACGGTTTGTAAGTCGGCGCGCGGCTTCAGGCTGTAATCTGCGCAGGCTGCTGATGCAAACAATGTTGGCCAGGTCAGCCACTGGCAGCACTCCAGGGTGCCGTATTTTTTTGCAGCGCCCATCCTGCCCACACCCATCCAAGGAACCCGCCATGAGCAAGCCCATGATCGATCCCGAAGCCCTGATCTCAATGTTCGAGCAGGCCACCGCCAAACAAGGTGCGCAGTTGCGCAAGGCCGCTGGCGACGCCACGCTGGCCGCGCTGCAAGGCCGCGAGCTGACGCTGAAAAACATCCGCGGGGCGCTGAAAACGGTGTCAGAGGCCGCCAGCCAGGGTGTGGCCAAAAACATGGTGCAGGGCGTGGACCCCGAGGCGCTGCTGGACAAGGCCGTGGCCGGCATGGACGACGCGCTGCTGAAAGCCGTGCAAGCCAACCAAAAAGCGCTGTCCACGCTGGCAGCCCAGGGTGCCAGCCTGCGCGAAGGCCACCTGCAAAAAGCGCTGGCCGATCTGGAAAAGATGGAAGACAGCCTGTTTGCTACCTTGAAAAAGACCGCCGCTTCTGCTGGCAACACGCCGATGGCTGGCCCCTGGAGCTCGGTGCTGGAAAAGATGCAGACCCAGGGCACGCAGTCGGGCGCACAAGCCACGGCCACCGCGCAAGACATGGCCGAGCAAATGCAGGCGGCGGTGCGCAGCACGCGCGCTGCAGGCCTGCGCGCCGCGCAGGTCATGGCCGAGAGCTATTCAGCCATGGTCAGTGGTGTGCTGCTGGGCATGAGCGAAGCGCTGCAGACGGCGGTGCCGGCGAAAAAAGCCGACAAGCAGTAAGGGTGGTCCAGCTGCGCAGGGCCCTGATGAGGCCCGGCGCGGCGCCTTCGACCAAGTCCGGCAGCACCCGGCGCGGGTTGCCGCCGATGCCGCGCCGGCTGCACGCGCCTACACTGCCGCCGCATGAAAACCGTTGTCCTATCCGGCACGGGGCTTTACCAGCCGCCGCACGTCATCACCAATGCTGAACTGGTGCAGTCGTTCAATGCCTATGTCGACCTGCAGAATCAGCACAACGCCAGCCGCATCGCTGCAGGCGTTGTGGCGCCGCTGGTGCATTCCAGCGTGGAATTCATCGAAAAGGCCAGCGGCATCCAGCAGCGCTACGTGATCGACAAGGCCGGCGTGCTGGACCCCACCCGCATGAAACCGCGCTTTGCGCCGCGGCCCAACGAGCAGATCAGCCTGATGGCCGAGATTGCGGCTGACGCCGCGCGCAAGGCCCTGGCCGCTGCGGGCAAAGTGGGCAGCGACATCGACGGCGTGTTGTGTGCCGCGGCCAACATGCAACGCGCCTACCCGGCCATGGCCTGCGAAATTCAGCAAGCCATCGGTGCGGGCGGTTATGGTTTTGACATGAACGTGGCCTGCTCCAGCGCCACCTTTGCCATTGAACATGCCGTGAATGCCGTTCAGTGCGGCAGCGCGAAATGTGTGCTGGTGGTCAACCCCGAGATCACGTCAGCGCACCTGGAATGGCGCGACCGTGACTGCCATTTCATCTTTGGCGACGTCTGCACCGCCGTCATCGTGGAGGCCGCCGACACAGCCACCAGCGCGTCGCAATGGCAGGTGCTGGGCACAAAACTGGCCACCCAGTTCAGCAGCAACATCCGCAACAACGCGGGTTTCCTGAACCGCTGTGAAGACACCGACCCCGACGCCCGCGACAAAACCTTCATGCAAGAAGGCCGCAAGGTGTTCAAGGAAGTGGTGCCGATGGCCGCAGCGCATATCGAAAGCCACTTGCATGCGCTGGGTTTCGAGCCCACGCAGGTGCGCCGCTTTTGGCTGCACCAGGCCAAC
>JANNMQ010000766.1:0-2107 GCA_031398045.1 Rubrivivax sp. | reverse complement strand
GGGTGTCATGCCCGGGGCTTTCATGATGATCTTCACCTGCGTGCTCGACACGTCGGGGAAGGCGTCGATGGGTAGCGAGCGGAACGCGTACCAGCCGAAGCCGGCCAGCAGCACCGCGGCCAACAGCACGAACAGGCGCTGCGTCAGCGCAAATTGCACGAGGCGGTTCAGCATGAGCAGGCTCCGGTCAAGGCAAGCGACGTTACGATCGGTTTCACTTGCCACCCCCGCTCTTGCCCTGCCATGCGGCCTTCAGCGCGATGACCGATGCGGTCGCTACTTCCTGGCCCGGCTTCAGATCACCTGTCACCTGCACCGACGCGCCGGCGCTCGACACCACGCTCACCGGCCGGGCGATGAAGCCCTTGTCGGTGCGCACGAAGACATAGGCCTGGTCATCCTGCCGCGCCACTGCCTGCAGCGGCAGCGCCCAACCCGCAGCGTTGGCCGCGAAAGGCACTTGGACCTGCAGCACCTCGCCGGGGCGCAGGCGCTCAGTACCGCGCGTGACGCGGGCACGCAGCGTCACGGTCTGGCTGTCACTGACCATGGTGCCCACCGACAGTGGCATCGCCACCGCGTCGCGGCCGACGATCTGGATCGCTGCCGCCGCACTGTCCACTTTTGGCAGCGTGGCCGGCTGACGGTCGGCGGGCATCGCGATGTCGAGCCAGAGCGTTTGCAGGCTGGCCAGGCGCAGCAGTGCGTCGGCCTCTTGCACACGCTGTCCAGGCTTGATATCGATGCCCAGCACCATTCCGGCTGCCCGGGCGCGAACGACCACACCGTCCTGCAGAGCGCCGCCAGCAGCGATGCCCCGAATTGCGGCGGCGTCGATGCCGGCCAGCCGCAGGGCTGCTTCAGCCAGACGCTGGCGCGCCGCATCATCCTGCGCCGCAACTTCAGCTTCCAGCACCCGGCGTGCCGGGATGATGCCTTCTGCGAGCAGCGCCTGTTCGCGCTGCAGCGTCTTCTGAGACAGCCGTGCTCGGCTGGCGGCTTCGAGCAGCTTGAGTTGCATCTCGCCGAACTGCGGGCTGTTCAGGCGCACGAGTGGCTGCCCGGCCTTCACGGCCTGCTGTTCGTCGACCATCAACTGTTCGACCACGCCGGCCACCGGCGCGCTGACCACATGCTCTTGGCCGGGCGGCAGCACCACCTTGGCCGCGTAGGCCATGCCGGCGATGGCGGCGGGTGCTTCCAGCTTGAGCAGCGTGATGCCGAGCGTCTTCAGCTGCGCTGCCGAGACGGCAAATTCGGCGTTGGGTTCGGCTGCCAGGGCCGGCGCAAGCAATGCGCTCAGAGACAGGCAGACAGCAACGCGCAGGGCGCCGCTGTGGCAAAGGATGGCAGGCATAGGGACTCCACAGACAGAAGGCCTCGCTCCGGGGCAGGAGCGGGTTTGCAGGTGCGGCGCTCAGGCGCCGCCGCGGTCTTCAGGCGTCGAGGGGTGGTGCCCTGCCGTCGGGAGGCAGACTTCTAAAGGCGCTGGAGCCAGCGCGGTGCTGATCGGGGGGCCAAGGCAGTCGAACAGCAACTACCTTGGCGGGGATGTCAGAAACCGGGAACAGTGCTGCGCTGCCCCTCGGCCCCGTCGGTGCATCGGGCAGACCGGTGACATCGCCCCGCAGCGCCGTGATCGAGTGCGAAAAGGCAGCGCCATCGTCGTGGTCGACATGGGCCTGGGCGGCACCGTCCTGGTGGCCAGCCAAAGACCAGGCCGTTGCTGCCGGCGAGAACTCGCCGTCGTGGCGATGTGCATGAAGTGCTGAGCCGGCCAGGTCCAGGGCCAGCACCGTCACCAATAGCCAGTTCAACAGCAGCCGAACGCAAACCACCGGGCCGCGAGGGCTGCGGGGCATGGCGCGATCGGCAAAGCTGTTCATGGTTTCACAGGTACTTCGTGATGGCCTTGAACTCGCCCATCATCTGGCGAGCGGACATGGGCGCGGTCACAATCGAGTGGTCGAGACAGTGGTCGATGTGGTCGTGGATCAAGACCTTCTTGGCCGCACCGATGGCCCGCTCGACCGCATGCAGTTGCTGTGCCACATCGAGGCATTCGCGATCTTCTTCCAGCATCGAGATCACGTTCTGCAGGTGACCG
>JANNMQ010000759.1:0-2133 GCA_031398045.1 Rubrivivax sp. | reverse complement strand
TCACCGTGCCGCGTGTGGGCTACCGGCTGAACGGCCCGGTGCAGCGCGTGGACACGGTGGCGCCGCGCAGCACGTTTGCGGTTGGGCAAACGGTACCCGGGCGTGAAGGTTTTGTGCTTGAGCGGGCGCTGGGCGAAGCGTCCCGTTCTGAAGTCTGGTTGGCTCGACACAACAAGTTGGGGCACCAGCAAGTCTTCAAGTTCGCTTCAGACGGCCCGAGTCTTTCAGCCTTGAAGCGGGAGTACACGCTGTACCGGGTGCTGAACAACGAACTGGGGCCGCGCGATGACTTGGTGGCCATCAAGGACACGCAGTTTCACCACGCACCCTACTTCATCGAATGTGACTACGGCGGGCCCAATCTGCTGGAGTGGGCTGAGGACGGTGACCAGCTTGCCGCCCTGCCGTTGCCGGATCGCCTGGCGCTGTTTGTCCAAGTGGCCCAGGCGGTCGCTGCGGCCCACAGCGTGGGTGTCTTGCACAGAGACTTGAAGCCGGGCAACGTGCTGATTGCAGGGCAGCCCGGACAGTGGCAGGTCCGACTGACCGACTTTGGCAGCGGCCGTCTGTTCCAGCCCGAGAGGCTGGCCGAATTGAAGCTGACGGCTCTCGGCTTGACACAGGCGGGCGCCGGCTTGGACAGCAGCCACAGTGGCACCTTCATGTACATGGCACCCGAGCTGTTGAACGGGCGCGCACCCACCGTGCAGAGTGACGTGTATTCACTGGGCGTACTGTTGTGGCAGATGGTTGCTGCCGACCTGCGGCGCCCCATGGCTTCGGGCTGGCAACGCGACGTGCACGACCCTTTGCTGATCGAAGAAATTGCCCATGCCACTGAAGGCATGCCCGATGCCCGCACCGCCAGTGCATCGCACCTGGTGCACAACCTGCAGCAGCTGGAACAGCGCCGTGCCCAGCGCAACCGGCGTGAGTCCGATGACCGTGCGGCTGCTGAAGCCCTTGCGCAGGCGCAACGCGTGCGTGCGCGCCGGCCCTGGGTGTGGGCTGGAATGGCCGGCCTGACGCTGGGTTTTGTAGCCACAGCGCTGATGTACTTTCGGGCTGAGGGCGCGCGGGCCTCAGCCGTAGCGGCGCAGCTGCAGGTGCAAGCGGTCGGTGACTTTTTGCACCAAGATGTGATGGACTCGCCAGACGTGCTTACATCTGGCAGGGTGGCTCCGGTGTCTCTGATGGATGTGATGCGCCGCGCGGCCCTTACGGCTTCTGAACGCTTCAAGAACCAGCCTCTGGCCGAGGCGACTGTGCGGCGCAAGATTGCCGAAACCTATCTGCGCCGCGCTGCCGTGGCACAGGCCCTCATCGAGCTGAGAAAAGCCGAAAAGCTCTTGATGCAATTCATGGCGGCCGACGCCGACGAATTGCTGGCTGTGCGCTTTCTCTTGGCGCGCAGTCTCATCTGGGGTCAGGCGCCCAATGCCCAGAAGTTGCTGGAAGCCACCGAGGCGCTGGCTGGACCACAGCGGCTGCACGCAAAGACGGATCTGGGTGCGCAGGCCAGCCGTACCCGCATCGAGTTTTTGCTTGATGCGGGAAAGGCAGCTGAAGCCATACCGCTGGCCGAACGCCTGATCGAGCAGACGGATGCGCTGTTTCCCGTTCACAGTGCGCGTCGGATTGACGCGCGGCAGAAGCTGGCAGAAGCCTATGTGCGGTCGGGCCAGGTGGCGCAGGCCCAAGCCTGGTTCGAGGAAATGGCCCAGCCGCCTTACAACCAGCCTGGCATGGCTGACGAGTTCAAGTCACGCGAACTGGCCGTGCGTGCCGAGAAGCTGCTCAATCGGTACCAGATCGACGAGGCGGATCCTCTGGTGGTGGAGTGGCACGGGCTGTCCATGCGTGCCGACCCGCCCAACCCGTTTATCCTGGCCTGGGCCGAGATATACGTGGGGGACATCCACCTTTTCCGTGGTCGGTTCAAGCTGGCGCTGGATGCGTACCAAGCGGCCATGCCACTGTTTGCGCAGAGCGTCGGGCCTGACCATGTCTACATCCCCATCACCCAACTGCGCGTGGCCGTGGCGGCCCGGGAGGCTGGCTACCATGAAGCGGCGCTGGCCCTGTACAGCAGTGCCGACGCATGGTACCGGGCGCATGCCAGCTCCACAGGGC
>JANNMQ010001062.1:0-4646 GCA_031398045.1 Rubrivivax sp. | reverse complement strand
CCGCAACTGACCGCAGGCGACCGCAAACAGCGGCTGGAAAAGCTAACCGACCAGGTGGGACTGCGGCAAGAAGCGCTGCAGCGCTACCCGCATGAATTTTCTGGCGGCCAGCGCCAGCGCATCGCCATAGCGCGGGCGCTGGCGGTACAGCCGCAACTGATCGTCTGCGACGAGCCCACGTCGGCGCTGGACGTGTCGGTGCAGGCGCAGATCCTGAACCTGCTGCGCGACCTGCAACGCGAACTGGGCGTCAGCTACCTGTTCATCACCCACAACATTGGCGTCGTGGAAACCATCGCCGACCGCGTGGCCGTGATGCACGCGGGCAAGATTGAAGAACAGGGCCCTGCGGCCGATGTGTTGGGCCATCCCAGCCAGGCCTACACGCGGCAATTGTTGGCGGCGGTGCCTCGGCTGCAGGACGCCCGCATGCAGGCTTCTGGTGGACCTCAGGCGGGCAAGCGCAGCTTCCCACTGCTGTAAGCCAGCCCCATGGCCTGAGCCGCTTCGACCGTGGCCAACACAGCGGCAAACCGCAGTTCGGGTTGATCGGGGTACTCGTGGGCCAGCCGATTTCGCACGTCGCGCCATTGCAGCCAGGCGTCGACGTCCAAGAAGCCCAGCCGCTCCAGGCGATCCAGGCGGTCACGCATCGACCAGGCTTCATGCGGTTCGCGCAGCCAACCCAGCGTTGCCGGCACCAGGCGTTCGCCCATTGCGTCCTGCAACTTGGTGAAGCGGTAGAGGATTTGATCAGTCAAGCGACGCGGGCCCGAATCTTGGTCCAGAGCGGCGATGCCATTTGGTGGCAGGGCGCGCCAGTCAGCAAGCGCCTAAGCCAGCGCAGCAAGATGCCGGTCACATTCCCAGAGCGCTGCAGTGACGCGAGCACCTTGAACCTCGGCGGTCATGTGCGCACCAGTTCCACCGCCTGGCGGCGCGCTTCGGCCACGATCAACCGGTTGTCGGTGGCCTCTGGGGTGGCAAGCAGGATGTCGATGCGGCGCTCACCAATCAGGCGATAAATGCGGGCCGCCAATCTCGTACGCAGCCTGACCATCTGCTCGGCACTCAGCGCGCTGCCTGGTTCAACCTAGAAACCGCAGTTGACCGCTTGCTTCCGCAGGATAGACCGCATGAACACTGACTTTTGTACCCACGACCACCTTCACCTGTTCGGTGACAGCGCTACGCACCCGATTGACCCACGCTGCGGCGCGCTGGCGGCGTTGCTTCTCGTTGCGGGCGAAGGCCCGCTGCCCGAAGACCTTGAAAACCGCGTACTGCCGTTTGAGAGCGAAGCGGCAGGGCGGGCTGCTGCCCTGGCTGCTCAACGACAAAAGGCAGGTCGACCAGTGGACATTCGGGACACGCAGATCGCACGCTGATACTGCGCGGGCTCGCCACGCCACTTTGGCAACCCGGAACTTGCGCCACTTCGAGGGCTTGACGGTGTCGTTGCTCAGCCCTTGGGTATGAGCCGCTGCAACATCGACAGATACTTGGTTGCAGCGCCTTCACGCTGCTGAATGCAATGCCCTGGTCAAAGCTGACCAGGCTAACGTTGCGGTGTACTGGCCTCTTTCATTCTTTCGGCAACCTAACCTTGCCCGCAAGACCGAGCTCGATGCCCAGCCTGCGCGCCTAGTCGACGATCAGAATTTTCCCTTGACACTGAAGAAGTACGAGCGCCCGAGCACGTCGTAGTAGCCTGGAATCGTATCAAGCGCTTGTGTCCCCGAACGACCCGTAGCAAACAGCGGCGGGTTCTTGTCCATCAGGTTGGTTACACCAACCGACAAGTCGATCGACTTGGTCAAGCTGTAGCCCGCCCGAATGTTGTGGTACGTGTGGGCCGGAATGCGCGGGTAACCAGCAGCGGCTGAAGTGTTGTCCATATCGGCAGAACCGATATAGCGCACGTTCCAGTTGAAGCGCATGTTGCCCACTCGGTAGCCGATGTTGGCTCTACCGGTCAGCTTGATATAGCCCTGGTCAGATGTCGAGCCGCCAGCTTGCCCCAACAAATCAACACGTGCTTGACCCGGCAATGGCACCTTGTACGCCTCGTCGTATACCGTGGCGCCTAAAGACAGGTCGATATCACCGCCTGCCAGCTTCATGGTGTAGCTCGATTCGACGTCGTAACCGCTGGTTCCCAGTTGGGCCAGGTTGTCGTTACGGTCATCAACGGCCAGCAGCACATAGTTGGCACCCGGCAGCAACGGGGTTGAGCCGCGGCGGACGTTGCCGCAGAACTGACCTCTGCTGTAGCAAGCGTCAGTGGCAAGTTGCCGACCAACGGTTGTAATCACATCATTGACATTGATCTCGAATCGGTCAACTGACAGCGTGAAGCCTTTCAAAACGCTGGGCTGCAGCACAAAGCCAAAGGTTTGTGTGGTTGCCACTTCGGGCCGCAGGTTGATGTTGCCGCCCACGAAGCCACGCACACCTTGCCTGATCAGCAGGATAGGGTCGTAATTGTCTGGGACGCCGGCCGCTGCACAGTTGGCGCGCAAGGCAGCGTTTGTGGACGTGCCCCAGCCGATGCAGGGGTCGTTGACCACACCCGCGGTCTCACCGCCGCCGGACAAATCGTCGGGAGCCGGTGCGCGCACGGCCCGTGCTTTGTTGGCCCGCAGGCGCAGGCCTGCAACGGGCTCCCAGGTGGTGCCGTATTGCCAGGTGCTGGCGCTCTGGTTGCCCGTGGTGGACCTGCGGTACGCGCCCTCGATATTCAGCGACTTCGCGAACGCAGCGTTGCTCAGGATCGGCACGAGCAACTCACCGTACGTCTCGCTTGTTTTGGTTTTCACATAGTCGACGTCCGCCAACTGGTTGCCGGTGGCCAGGCCGCGATTGATCACCGTGTCATGGTCCAGGTTCCCGGACGAAATGCGTCTTTCGGCACCGACCGAGACGCGCAAGCTGCCAGCAGGCAGTTCGGCTATTGCGCCTGACAAGTTCACAACCGAACTGTTGAGAGCTCCGGTACCGACAGAAGTCGACGACAGCCTCAAATAGTTTTGCATGGCCGGCGTGTAGTCGGCAAAAGGGTTGATGGGCACACACCCTTGCGCTCGGGCCACTGCATCAGAGCATCGGAAGCTGCCCGGGTTTGCCGGATCGGCCTCAACCCGAAGGCCGTAGTACAACTGACCCAGGCCAACAAGGCCCTGGGTGCCCAGGTTCACCCGCGTACGGCCGTAGACATGCGAGGCTTCCCAGCGCCAATCGGAACCCAAACCACCCAGGGACTCGAAGTCGCCCTTCAAACCAAACACCGTACGCGCCATGTCGCGTTGGCTGCTGGCGCCGCGGAAGCCGCCCACAGTGTCGCCGCTGAAGCGCTGCAACCACTGAATCTCGGTTGCAGTGGCTGGCAAAACGGCCTTCAAAGAAGCGGGGATGAACGGGTTGTTGCTGGGAATGGTTGGCGACAAGCCATTGGCACCGCCGAATCGATCGCTGCTGGACTGGAAGGGGTGGCCCTCAAATCTGGAGTTGATTTTGGTCTGCGCGAAGTTGAACTCTGCGAATGCGTTCACGCCCTTGGCGATTTCGTACTCGGCGTCGCCTGAGATCAGCATGCGCTTGGTTGGAATGGCCACATCGCGATTGGCGTTTCGGTTGTAGCCGTCGATAGCGACACTGAACGGGATCAAGTTGCCGGATGAATCGGTGAAACTGCCATTGCGCTTGGTGTAGCCCGCAGCAACGGCGGGGTTCACCAAGAAGCGGCCGCCCAAGCCAATGCCTGACCGCGCACTGGGGCTCCTGTTGATGACTCCTGGCGAGAGCCAGGCAAAGTCTTCGGAACAGTGCTCGCGATCGGCGCAACTGACTTGACCTTGGTTGTTCATCTCGAGGGTCAGCAGTCCTCGACCTCGGTCTCCTATCTTGCCACCCATCATGATGGAAAAATTGGGGTTCTCGTTGTCGCCCCGCTCGGCTTGGCCGTAGCCGACGTTGAACTCGATACCGCTGACGTTTTTGCGCGTCAGGATGTTCACCACGCCAGCGACAGCGTCGGCGCCGTAGACGGCCGAAGCGCCGCCTGTGATGACCTCGATCCGTTCTACGTTGGCGGTGGTGATGCTGTTGAAGTCAACTGCAGTGCTGGTTGAGCTGCCGCCTGGAACACGGCGGCCGTTGATCAGCACCAAGCTGCGGCTTGAACCCAGGTTGCGCAAGTTGGCGCGGTTCAAGCCAGAAGAGGCTACTCCTGAGAAAGTCGACTGCGTTCTCGATTCGCCAAAGGCAGGGGCGAACTGCGAAAGTTGTGTCGCGAAGTCAGCAAAATTCGTAACACCAATGTCGGCCATCGACTGCGTGGTTATGGATACCACCGGTGTACTGCTGGTCAGGTTGGGGCGGTAGATGCGGGTTCCGGTGATTTCAACTCGCTCGATTCCCTGCTGCGAAAAAGCCACTGTTGGACCAAACAGCATGCCACTGCTGATGGCCAACAGCATGCCCGAATAAACCTTAGTCCTCTTGAACATTTGAACTCCTGATGACGGATTGACAGTGCGTGCGCAGCCCAGGGGACAGGCGGCTTTGACCCATGGAGCGGATTGCGCTTGCATACAGCTTTTGATTCCACCCCAGAATGATTTTGTTGAGAGGAGGGGAAAGCACCC
>JANNMQ010000941.1:0-3398 GCA_031398045.1 Rubrivivax sp. | reverse complement strand
AGCTCGACCTGGCGCGTCAGCTCGAGCAGGCTGCAAAGCTCAATCGGCCTTGCACATGAGGGTGCTTGCGGCGAGAACACATGCCAGACGCCAGCCCTGCGCCCACCGACCTGACGCTCGAGCTGCTGCGGCGCTTTCAGCAAGAAGGGGTGGACTACGTGCTGGTGGGCGGCCAGGCGGTGCGCTTGAACGGTTTTGTGCGTGCCACCGAAGATGTCGATGAGTTGCGCAAACCCGGCCGCAACAACGGTGAGCGCATCATCCGTGCGTTAGGCGTTTTGGCCTCATCGGCTGAACTGGACCCGGCCTGGTTTGAGCTGCCAGCGCACGGCGAAATGGAGAACATCCGCGTGGCTGACGAGCTGTTGATCGATCGGCTCTTTACCGCCAACGGTGAAACCCGACCGACGGGTGCCGACATGTCGCATCAGACCAGCACATGAACCGGCGGCACCAGCGCGAAGGCCTTGGCACGTTTGGCCAGTCGTTGATCAAAGCTCGCGAATCCAGAAGCGCATGAACTGCGTGCAAGGTGAAGCGCATCGGCAAAGTCGAGCCCTTTGTCGAACGCATCGATGGCCACCAGCACCGCGTCGCGATCTTCGAGCGTGACATGCTCGATGCTCGATAGCGCTCGCAAGACGCGGGACATATCCTTCTTTGGCAGTTCGTAAAAGCCGCGCAGCAGCCATTCCAGTTCCAGCAGCATGGTCACCGATACAAACGACCGTTCGGCCAGCGCTGCAACAGCCGCTGGCCGTTGTAGGGCGGCCTGTGCATCGTCGGCGTCATCAACGAAGAACCGTGCCAGGACGTTCGTGTCCAGCGACTTCATGGTTTGCCGCGCCGCGAGCGAGCCAGCAACGAAGCGGGGTCGAAGTCCCCCAGGCGGCGTGGAACGCCGCGCGCTTGCGCCTTCACCATGCCCGCCATCTCTTGCACGTCGACCGTTGCAACCGAGCGGACAACACGCAGCTTGAGCCCGTCTGGTTCTTCCAGCACTTCAATCCTGGCGCCCGCACCCATGCCAAGCCGGCGCCGCAATGCGGCCGGCAACACAATCTGGCCTTTTGATGAAACCAGGAGCGTGGACATGATGGCGTCTGGTCCGAAGGAGCAGTCTGCATCATAGTTTGGCTTACTTGGTAAGCCGAAATGGGATCATTCACGCCGACAGGCTGCCCTGCAGCAGCCCTTGAAGCGAGCTGAGGATCTCAAACGCCGCAGCCGACTGCAAAGACCGTAACAAGCAACGACTAACGCCGCACCGGTGCTGCACCGGCCGCCGCCGCTGCCGTTGCCGCCTCAGCAGACCAGGCCGTCAGCGCCGCCAACACACGCTGCACCGCCTGCTGGGCCGCCCGCACACCGCCCAAGGGGTCGTCACTGCCGGTGGCTGCGCTGTCGTCAAACTCACGCCAGGCAATGGCCTGGCGCGCGCGCGTGTCCAGCAGCACCGCGCGCATCGTCAGCCGCAGCTGGCTGGGGCGGGTGCTGAAATCTTGGTGCAGGCGGATGATTTCGGTTTCCAGCCGCAAGCCGGCCACCGCAGCCGTGGGCGCCAGCAGCACCACCGCAAACGTGCCGCTGCCCTGCAGCGAGCGCACCAGCAGCGGCGCCAGCATCTGCGCCGGGCTGTCCACCCATTCGTTGTAGGCAAAGGCCTGCAGTTCATGTTCACGCTGCAGATACAGCATGCGTGCGCTGCCGTAACCAGGTGCTGCGCGTGGCAACGCCACCATCAGCGTCTGGGCGCCCGCGGCCGGGCGTTGCACGGGGCGGGCGGCCGTGGCTGCTGCAGCGGATGGGGTGGTGGTGGTAGTGGTAGTGGTAGAGGTAGTGGTTGCGACGATGCTGGGTGCACCAGCGTCTAGCAAATGCCGCGCCGGCGCTTCGGGTGGCTTGGGCAACAAGCCGCTGCAGCCTGCCAGGCCCATTGAACTGGTGGCCCACAGCAGATGCCGGCGGCCTGGGTTGAATCGTTGGTGCACGTTCATGGTGTGGCCCTCTCCCCCGGCCCTGGCCGCTGTGCCGGTCCCCCCAGCAGCAGGCTGCTTGGGCTGGTGGCGGTTTGTTCGGTCAATTCGCGCAGTGAAGCGGCCAACAGCTGCAGCTCGGCCATCAAGCGCTGCAGCTCGGGCAGGGTTTCGCTGCCAGCTTGTTGCACGCCGCTGGCGGCGGCGTCCACCGCCACCGCAGCGCGTGAGCTGGCAGCGCCCGCCACGTCGGCCATGCGCTGTAAGGCTTGGGCGCTGCTGCTGATGCGGTCGAGCATCGGTTCCAGTTTGGGGGCTGCGTTGGCAGCCACGCGGGCCATGCGCGCGCCGTCTTGAATGGCGGCGCTCAGTGCCGGTTGCTGCGCTGACAAGGCACGTGCAAGCACGGACATGTCGGCCAGCGTGGACTTCAACGCCAGTTGGTTTTCGGCGTTGAACACCGCATTCAGGTTGTCTGACACGCGGTCGACGTTGGCCAGCACATTGCCCACCACACTTTCCAGCCTGGCGCCCAACGACGGTTTGAAGGGGATGGTGGGCGGCGCTTTGTCGTTGTCAGCCACCAGCGGCGGGGAAGCCGCACTGCCGCCGCTGAGCTCAACATAGGCGATGCCGGTCAGCCCCTGCGTCTTCAGCACCGCCACGCTGTCGAGCTTGATGGGTGTGCCGCGCTCGATCAGAAACTGCAGCCGCACCTGTTCAGAGTTCTGCGGGTTGATGCTGATGTGGCTGACCTTGCCCACATCCACGCCCAGGTACTTGACCGGCGCTTCCAGGCTGAGCCCCGCCACCGATTCCTGGATCACCGCCTGGTAGCGGTCCATCGCCTGCTGGCCGCCCAGGCCCGCGGCCAGCCACAACACGCCGGCCACCAGCGCCGCGCCCAGCACCAGCACAAAAGCGCCGACCAGGGGGTAATTGACTTTGTCGTTCATGGTTGGAAGGGCCTCTGCATCAGGCCGCAGCCGCCGCAGCCGAAGGGCTGGTGCGGCGCGCCGGTGCGCCGCGCCGGTTGTTGAAATAGGCGCGCACGGTGGCGTGTTCGTGGTGTGACAGGGCGTCCATGGTGTCGATGGCGATGACGCGGCCCTCGCCCAACACTGCCACCCGGTCGGTCACCTGCCACAGCAGGTCAAGGTCGTGGCTGACGATCAGGATGGTGGCGCCAAAAAGCGCCTGCGTGCGCAGGATCAGTTCGTCCACACCTGCTGAGCTGGCAGGGTCCAGCCCCGACGTGGGTTCGTCCAGGAAGAGCAGCTCGGGGTCCAGCGCAATGGCGCGCGCCAACGCTGCACGCTTGAGCATGCCGCCGCTCAGTTCGCCCGGTAGCTTCAGTGCCGCTTCGGGCGCCAGGCCGGTGAGCGCCAGTTTCCAGTCGGCGATGTCGTCGATCATGCTGTC
>JANNMQ010000930.1:0-2090 GCA_031398045.1 Rubrivivax sp. | reverse complement strand
GGGCCCATCCGCGCCGGCCAGGTGCTGCTGGGCGGGCAGGACGTACTCGATCTGCCCGAAGCGGCCATGCGCAGCGTGCGTGGCGCGCGCATCGGCATGATCTTTCAGGAGCCGTCCACCAGCCTGAACCCCGTCATGCGCGTGGGCCAGCAGATCATCGAAGCGATAGAAACGCACACCGCGGTGCGCGGCGCTGCGGCGCGAGCCAAAGCCCTTGAATGGCTGCAACGCGTGGGCATCCCCGAGCCCGAGCGCCGCATCGACGACTACCCGTTTCGCATGAGCGGTGGCCAGAAGCAGCGTGTGATGATTTCCATGGCGCTGGCCGCGGAGCCTGATTTTCTGATTGCCGATGAGCCAACGACGGCGCTGGACGTCACCATCCAGGCGCAGATCCTGCAGCTGCTCAAAGATTTGCAGCGTGAACGGGGCCTGGGCATGCTGCTGATCACACACGACCTGGCCGTGGTGTCGGGCATGGCACACCGCGTGGCGCTGATGTATGCCGGGCAGATCATTGAAGTGGCCCTTGCTGCCGATTTTTTCCAGGCGCCGAAGCACCCGTACGCCCAAGCGCTGTTGCAGGCCTTGCCCGATGCTTCCAAGCGCGGCCAACCGCTGCGGGCCATTGCCGGCACCGTGCCAGCGCTGACGCAAACTTTTGCAGGCTGCCGGTTTGCGCCGCGTTGCGACCGTGTGATGGCGCACTGCGCGAACACCGCGCCGGCGCTGCTGCCGGTGGCGGATGGGCATGATGTGCGGTGTCTGTTGTTCACCGACGCTGCGGGCCAGCGCTTGCCCACGGCGGCCGCCACGGCCCCCATGCCACCTCAGCCCGTTCGGGCTGAGCCTGTCGAAGCCACGCCTCGGCCAAGCCAACCGCCCACCACGGCGCCGAGCCACCCAGCCAGCTCTAAGGCCACCGCATCCCCCCTGCTTGACGTGCAAAACCTGCGCGTGCGCTTCCCTGTCCGCAGCGGCATGCTGCGCAGCGTCAACGGCTACTTCAATGCAGTAGACGGTGTTTCTTTCCAGCTGCACGCCGGCGAAACCCTGGCTCTGGTGGGCGAATCGGGTTGCGGCAAAACCACCACTGGCAAGGCCATCCTGCAGTTGCTGCGGCGTGTGGCCACCACTGAAGGCCAGGTGCTGCTGCATGGCCGCAACCTTTTCGATTTGCAGGGCGACGAATTGCGCGCAGCCCGCGCCCAGGTGCAAATCATCTTTCAAGACCCGTTTGCATCGTTGAACCCACGCATGCGGGTGTTTGACGTGCTGGAAGAAGGTTTGGCCGCCTTGCAACCGCAACTGACCGCAGGCGACCGCAAACAGCGGCTGGAAAAGCTAACCGACCAGGTGGGACTGCGGCAAGAAGCGCTGCAGCGCTACCCGCATGAATTTTCTGGCGGCCAGCGCCAGCGCATCGCCATTGCGCGGGCGCTGGCGGTACAGCCGCAACTGATCGTCTGCGACGAGCCCACGTCGGCGCTGGACGTGTCGGTGCAGGCGCAGATCCTGAACCTGCTGCGCGACCTGCAGCGTGAACTGGGCGTGAGCTACCTGTTCATCACCCACAACATTGGCGTCGTGGAAACCATCGCCGACCGCGTGGCCGTGATGCACGCGGGCAAGATTGAAGAGCAGGGCGATTGCCAAGCTGTGCTGGGCCAGCCGAGAACGGCCTACACACGGGAACTGCTGGCGGCGGTGCCCCGACTTGCGGCGGTGCCGCAGCCTTAAAGCCAGTGCGCAGCCAGTCGGCGGCTTCAGGCTGGCAGCTTGAGCTTCCAGCGCCCGTAGGCCTGAACCATGGCATGTGCGGCAGCCACGGTAGCCAACAGCGCTGCGAATCGCAGAGCCGGCTGGTCGGGGGACTCGTGTGCCAAGCGATTGCGCACATCACGCCACTGCAGCCACATATCCACGTCCAGGTAGCCCAGCCGCTCCAGGCGGTCCAAGCAGTCGCGCATCGGCCAGGCTTCGTGCAGTTCGCGCAGCGCAGTAAGGGTTGCCGGCAACAGGCGTTCGCCCATGGTGTCCGTATATCGGTAGATGATCCTAGAAACGGCAGTTGACCGCTTACACCCGCT
>JANNMQ010000917.1:0-4371 GCA_031398045.1 Rubrivivax sp. | reverse complement strand
TCGCAAGATGAGCAAGAGCCTGGGCAACGGCATCGAACCGCAGAAGGTCAGCACCAGCATGGGTGCCGAGATCATCCGCCTGTGGGTGGCTGCCAGCGACTATTCGGGCGACATTGCCGGTGACGACAAGATCCTGGCGCGGGTGGTGGATGGTTACCGCCGCATCCGCAACACGCTGCGCTTTTTGCTGGCCAACACCTCGGACTTCGACGCGGCCCAAGACGCCGTGCCGCTGGCGCAGATGCTGGAAATTGACCGCTGGGCGGTGTCGCGTGCGGCGCAGTTTCAGGCCGAAGTGCTGAAGCACTACGAGGTGTATGAATTCCACCCCGTGGTGGCCAAGCTGCAAGTTTTTTGCAGCGAAGACCTGGGCGCCTTTTACCTGGATGTGCTGAAGGACCGGCTGTACACCACCGCGCCGGGCAGCCTGGCGCGGCGCAGTGCGCAGACGGCGCTGCACCACATCACGCAGGCACTGCTGCGCTGGATGGCGCCGTTCCTCAGCTTCACGGCCGAAGAGGCCTGGGCACTGATCGGCAAGACACCTTCCATCTTCACCGAAACCTATTGGCGCTTCGACGCGCCTGACGCCGAACTGCTGCAGCGCTGGGCACGCATTCGCGAAGTGCGCGAGCTGGTCAACAAGGAAATCGAAGCCGTGCGCGTGACCGGCACCGTGGGTTCTTCGCTGCAGGCCACCGTGACGGTGACAGCTGCGCCGGCCGACCACGCACTGCTGGCGGCGCTGGGCGACGACCTGCGCTTTGTGTTCATCACCTCGGCGGCCACGCTGCGCCCGGGTGATGCGCTGGCGGCGGTGGTAACGCCATCCACCGCCACCAAGTGTGAACGCTGCTGGCACTGGCGAAGCGACGTGGGCCATGACGCGGCGCACCCCGGCCTGTGCGGGCGCTGCACCAGCAACTTGTTTGGCGCTGGCGAACCGCGCCAGGTGGCCTGAAGCATGGCTGCGCGCGGTAGTCGCACAGGGGGGCCCAGCCTGTGGGTGTGGCTGGGCTTGGCGGCGGTGGTGATCCTGGCCGACCAGGTGACCAAAACGCTGATCATCGGCTGGTTCCAGCTGGGCGACGTGCGGCCCGTCACCCCCTTCTTCAACCTGGTGCGCGCCCACAACCCCGGCGCCGCGTTTTCCTTTCTGGCCGACGCCGGCGGTTGGCAACGCTGGTTTTTTGTTGGCCTGGGTGTGCTGGTGTCGGGTTTCATCGTCTGGATGATTCGCAGCCACCCTGGGGAAAAGCTGTTCTGTTTTGCTGTCAGCATGATCATGGGCGGCGCTTTGGGCAACGTTATCGACCGCCTGATTCACGGCTACGTGGTGGATTTCCTGCAGTTCAGATTGGCCTTCCTGCAGCCCCTGTTTCAGGGCGGCTACTTTCCTGCATTCAATATCGCCGACAGCGCCATCACCTTGGGCGCCATCTGCCTCATCCTGGACGAAGTGCTGCGTGTGCGCCGCGCACGCTGAATGGACAGACTCCAACCCGGGCTAGCCCGGAGTGCTGGCGCGTCGGCACCGCACTAAGCTGCTGGCATGGAAACCTTGCCGCAGCAGCGCCCGGAGCCTGTCTCGCCGCTGGCGGCGCCGGAGTTAGGGCCTGTGCCCTTGGCTGCTGCCGCTTCAGCGCCAGAACAAGCCGCCCCGATCACGCTGAAACCCTTGGGTTTTGCTGACCCGCTGCGCTGGCTGCGCCTGGGCCTGCGCGACTTCATGCAAGCGCCCGTCATCGGCCTCTTCTACGGCCTGTGTTTCATGGTCATGGGCTGGGCATTGTTGAAGGTGTTTGAAAACGCCCCGGCCTACACGCTGGCGTTGTCGGCGGGTTTTCTGTTGATGGGGCCGTTTCTGTGCCAGGGCCTGTACCGCGTCAGCCAACGCCTGGAAAACGGCCAGAAACCCGACTTCGGCGATTCGCTGCTGGCCTGGGACACGCGTACCGGGCAGCTGGGCATCTTCGGTTTTGTGCTGCTGGTGCTGGAAATGCTGTGGGGCCGTGCCACGCTGGTGGTGTTTGCAGTCAGTTTTGACGGCATGCCCGATTTCAAGGGTTCATTCCTTGCGCTGCTGGACCCGGCCAACCTGACGTTCATCATCGCCTGGGCTGCCGTGGGTGCACTTTTTGCGTCGCTGATCTACGCAGTGAGCGTGGTTTCGATACCGATGATCCTGCACCGCCAGACCGATGCAGTGACCGCTGGGCTGACCAGCATGCGGCTGGTGTTGACGCAGCCCGCGGTGATGCTGTGGTGGGCGGCGCTGATTGCGGGCCTGGTGCTGCTGGCGCTGCTGCCCTGGTTTGCAGGGCTGGCGGTGGTGGGCCCGGTGTTGGGCCATGCCACCTGGCACGCTTACCGCGACGCGGTGCAGGATGCACCAGTGCCAGTGCCAGTACCGGTCCCGGTGCCAGTGCCAGTGCCTGGTGCGGCCACTCCCTCGGTGCACTGAATCTTCAGCGCCGGTCGCCCATCGCGTGGGCGATGGTGCTCAGGTCCACGTATTCCAGTTCGCTGCCTGCCGGCACACCACGCGCCAGCCGCGTCACCTTCAATCCTCGCGCCTTCAACGCCGTGGCCAGCACATGGGCAGTTACTTCGCCTTCGGCACTGAAGCCGGTGGCCAGGATCACTTCCTGCACCACCCCGTCGTCAGCGCGGTGCAACAGTTGTTCGGCGCCCACGTCTTCCACACCCACGCCATCCAGCGGGCTCAAGCGGCCCATCAGCACAAAGTACAGGCCCTTGTAGCTGCCACTGCGTTCCAGCGCCGCCTGGTCGGCCGGGCTTTCCACCACACACAGCAGGCGCGCATCACGCTGCGGGTCCAGGCAGGTGCCGCACAGCAGCGTGGCCGTGAAGGTGTGGCAACGCTGGCAATGGTGGGTGCCCTGAACGGCCTCCAGCAATGCTGCCGACAGGCGGCGCGCACCTTCGCGGTCGTGCTGCAGCAGGTGGTAGGCCATGCGTTGCGCCGACTTCACGCCCACCCCCGGCAAGCGCCGCAAAGCCTCAACCAGGCTGTCAATCAGGGCTTCGGCCACGCAGCTGTGCCGGGCTGGATCAGAACGGGAACTTCATGCCCGGCGGCAGCGGCATGCCGGCGGTCAGCTTGCCCATCTTTTCGGTGCTCACTGCTTCAGCCTTGCGCACCGCGGCGTTGAAAGCCGCGGCCACCAGGTCTTCCAGCATGTCTTTGTCTTCGGCCAGCAGGCTGGGGTCGATGGTGATGCGCTTGACGTCGTGTTTGCACGTCATCACCACCTTCACCAGCCCGGCGCCGGCATCGCCTTCAACCTCCAGCAGCGCCAGTTCGTCCTGGGCGCGTTTCATGTTGTCTTGCATGGCCTGGGCTTGTTTCATCAAGCCGGCCAGTTGGCCCTTCATCATGGTGGTAGTCCTTGGTGTCAGAGTGGTGGAAATGGGGTACGTCGTCAAAGCGGCTTGATCGAGCCCGGCACGATGCGTGCGCTTTTGAACTGGGCCAGCAGTTCAAGCACCACGGGGTCTTGCTGGATGCTGGCCTCGGCGGCCTCTTGCCGTCGCTGGCGCTCGGCAGCGTCTCGCAACGCGGGCGAATCCTCAGGCGTGCCGGGCTCAATCTGAAGCAGCACGGCCTCACCCAGCAAAGTCGACAGCGCCGCTGCCAGCTTGTCAGCCAGCACCGGGTTGCGCAGCGGTTCACGGGCCACCACCAGGTGCCAGCGCTGTGGCGTGGCGCTGTCGTCGATGTGGCGCAGGCCAGCTTGGGTGGCCAGTTCACGCAGCAGCGCAGCCACGGCACCTTGTTCGCACAGGGCCTTGACACAATCGTCCCAGCGTTGTCCCAAGCCTGCTTCGCTGGGCACTGCCGCTGATGAAACTGATGGCACGGGAGGCACGGGCAGCACAGGCGGCGTTGCTGCGGCGGAGGGAACAGGCGCCATGCTGGGCAAAGGCACGGCCGATCGCTGAACGGGCACCGGCGACTGAATGGCGGGCGGCGACGGCGTGCGCAACGGGGCCGCACGCGGTTCCCGCGGCGCTGGTGCTGCAGCAGCGGTCTGCGGGCCGGCAGGCGCAAAGGCCAAAAAGCGCAGCAGCACCATTGTCAAGCCCGCGTACTCGTCGCTCACCAGACCCAGTTCTTCGCGTCCGCGCAAAGCCATGCTGTACAGCAGTTGCGTTTCATCGGGCGCCAGCAGCGTGGCCACTTGGCGCGCGTCGGCGGTGTCAGGGTCCTGCTCGTCCAGCGCGCCCGGCACCGACTGCTCCACGGCCATTTGCTGCAACAGCAGCGCCAGTTCATCCAGCGTGGCGGCGGCCGACAAGCCCAGGCCGCGCAATCCGTCCACCACCGCCAGCACGGCCGCACCGTCG
>JANNMQ010000730.1:0-2901 GCA_031398045.1 Rubrivivax sp. | reverse complement strand
TAAGCCTTCCATGTAATACGGCTGCCATTTGTCGATGGTAAATTTCTGTCCATTGATGTCAGCTTCCACTTTGTGACTAGACAAGTCAGTGTTGATCAGATAGAAATCAACGAAGAAATCGCCAAGTCGGGTGAAGAAGTGGCCGGCCGCACTGAGATGGACGCCCTGGTGGCCTATCTGCAAGTGCTTGGCACGGCCAAGAAGTGAGGAACTGAGATGGACGTCAACACCATCCGCGTGGCCGTGCTGGTCGCTGGTTTTGTGCTGTTCCTGGCGCTGCTGGCGCACACCTGGAGCAAAAACCGCCGCCACGAGCATGAAGAAGCTGCACAGCTGCCTTTTCAGGATGGCAGCAGCGATTTCGAAGACGACAAGCCCCGCACCGACACCCGAGGAGTAGCCCCGTGAGTGACTTCGTTCATAACGGCTGGGCATTGTTTGTAGCCGCAGCCACCATCCTGAGCTTGATCGCCTGCCTGGCACTGTTGATCATTGCCAGCCGTCGGCGCGTGATGGCGGGCGACAACACCACCGGTCACGTTTGGGATGAAGACCTGAAGGAGCTGAACAACCCGCTGCCCCGGTGGTGGATGTGGCTGTTCGTTTTGACGGTGGTTTTTGCTGCTGTCTATCTGGCCTTTTATCCGGGTCTGGGCGCTCACAAGGGCACCCTGAACTGGACCAGCGCGAACCAGTACGAGGCTGAACAAGAAAAGGCGCGCCTGGCCATGGCCCCGGTGTATGCCAAGTACACGACGATGAATGCAGCTGATCTGGGGCGTGACGCCCAGGCCATGGGCATCGGGCAGCGTCTGTTCCTGAACAACTGCGCGCAATGCCACGGCTCCGATGGCCGCGGCAGCAAAGGTTTCCCCAACCTGGCAGACACCGATTGGTTAGGGGGCAACGACCTTGTCTATGTGAAAAAGGTCATCAACGAAGGGCGCATCGGCATGATGCCGCCGATGGCTGCCGCCGTGGGCAGCGGTGAAGATGTCAAGAACGTGGCGCATTACGTGTTAAGCCTGTCGGGCAGCGCCCACAACGACGTGGCTGCGCAACTGGGCAAGGCCAAGTTCGCCACCTGTGCGGCCTGCCATGGTGCCGATGGCAAGGGCAACCTGGCTTTGGGTGCGCCCAACCTGACCGACAAGATCTGGCTGCACGGTTGGGGTGAAAAGGCCATCGTCGAAATGGTCACGGCGGGCAAGAACAACGTCATGCCACCCCAAGGCAAGTTGCTGACGCCCGAGCAGGTGCATGTGCTGGGTGCTTACGTGCTGAGCCTGTCGCAGCCCACCACGGTGGCGGTCAAATAAGTAGCGTGCCAGCGCAACAAATCTACCCATGACCGAAGCTGCGGCATCTGCCGCCAAAGCCGCCGGCGCCGCCGCTGGCGCAAACAACACAGTGGCTGCAACCGACGACGCGCGTGAAGTCGTTGTCTCGATGTACCGCAAGCAAGAAAAAATCTATGCGCGCGCGGTCACTGGCTGGTTTGCTGCTTGGCGTTGGGCGCTGGTGTGGGGCACGCAGCTGCTTTTTTACGGGCTGCCGTGGCTGGACTGGAACGCGCGCCAGGCCATACTTTTTGACCTCGGTGCGCGGCGCTTTTACATCTTTGGCCTGGTGCTGTACCCGCAGGATTTCATCTACCTGACGGGGCTGCTGATCGTCAGCGCCTACGTGCTGTTTCTGTTCACCGCGGTGGCGGGGCGGTTGTGGTGCGGCTTTGCCTGCCCGCAGACGGTGTACACAGAGATTTTCATGTGGGTCGAACGCCAATTTGAAGGCGACCGCATGCGCCGCATGAAGCTGGACGCCGCACCCTGGGGCGTGGAAAAGCTCTGGCGCAAGGGCGGTAAACAACTGGCCTGGATGGCCATCGGTTTGTGGACCGGTTTCACCTTTGTCGGCTACTTCACGCCCATTCGAGAACTGTGGGGTCTGAGCCTGAACCTGGCTCTGGGGCCTTGGGAATGGTTCTGGATCTTGTTTTATGGCTTTGCCACCTACGGCAACGCCGGCTACATGCGCGAGCAGGTGTGCAAGTACATGTGCCCCTATGCGCGTTTCCAAAGCGCCATGTTCGACAAGGACACGCTGATCATCAGCTATGACGCCGAGCGCGGCGAACCGCGCGGCACGCGGGGCCGCAAGACCGACCTTGTAGCGGCCAAGCTGGGCAGTTGCATCGACTGCGGGCTGTGTGTGCAGGTGTGCCCCACCGGCATCGACATCCGCAAGGGCCTGCAGTACGAGTGCATCGGTTGCGCCGCCTGCATCGACGTCTGCAACGGCGTGATGGACAAGATGCAGTACCCGCGCGGGTTGATCCGTTACGACACGCAAAACGGTCTGAGCCAACACCTGGGCCGCGCCGCGGTGTTGCGGCGCATCTTCAGGCCCCGCGTGCTGGTTTACACCGGCATCCTGGTGCTCATCTGCGCCGGGCTGGCGACCAGTCTGTATCTGCGCAGCACTTTCAAGGTGGATGTGGTGCGTGACCGTGGCACGCTGGCCCGCACAGTGGACGATGGTTGGATTGAAAACGTTTACCGCCTGCAAGTGATGAACGCCACCGAGCGTGCGCAGCACTTCCGCATCCAGGCCCAAGGCTTGCCGGGCATGGCGGTTCAGGTGGCGCCTGCGCTGGTGGTAGAACCTGCTGCAGCCCGCTGGGTGCCGGTGGCGGTGCGCGTGCCTCCCGACGTGGCTGCCGCCGCGGGTGCAGGCAGCCACGTCATCAGTTTTGTGGTCGAGCTTTCAGAAGACAGCGCCAGCGTGGCTGCGCAAGCGAACAAAAACCCACCAGCCCGGCCAGCCCCTGCTGTTGCAGGAGGCGCGCCGGTGACCGCCGTCCACGAAAAATCAACCTTCATCGTGCCGCGCTGAGTGCGG
>JANNMQ010000718.1:0-2467 GCA_031398045.1 Rubrivivax sp. | reverse complement strand
TCCACCATTCAAGCCACCGCAAGGTGCTGTTAGCGACCAAACCCCTGAGCAAATCTACGGCTTAGGGGTTTTTTGTAAGGACCCACCGCAGGGCCACTGGAGCCTGATGACGGGCCTCAGCGCTTCTTGCCCAGAACACGGTGCCGTGGGGGTTGTTGCAACAGGCAGTCCTTGAAGCACGGGGCTTGGTGAGCTGCGTACTCAGGACGCAACATTCACCCCGATCCATGCGTTGTCGCACGGACAGTGCCCGCTTTCGTGCGCGTGGATGCAGCTGCAAGGAGGTGTCCCCGGGGCGCGATGTTTCCAGCTGCGCCGCGCCACCCGCCGCGCCACACAGCGCGGCCCGCATTCGGCACTGGGCCGGCCGCCATAGCCCAGTTCTGCGGGCGAGTGCCTGGTGCCGCCGCAAGCGTTGCCGGTGGGTCAGTACCTGATGCGGGCGTATAGTGCGCCGCCCATTAACTTCAGAAGTCCACACGCCATGTGTCCTGTTCGCACCCGCCGCAACACCATGCTGGCACTGTCAACCATGGGGGCCCTGCTGCTTGGCGCCTGCACCACGGTTACGCCGCCGCCTGACGCATCCTTGGCGCCTCAAGCGCGGGCTTCCACTTCCGTTGCAACGCCCGCATCGCCTGCAACCTCACGCCCCGCCGACGAGGCCGTGCGTGCACGTGTGCAGGCCGAATTGCCCGCCTACCTGGAAACCTTGAAAACCTTGGTGGGCATGGAGTCGGGCAGCCGCGACCTCGAAGGCCTGGCCAAGCTGGCCGATCATCTGGCCGACCGCTTGCGCGGCGCGGGCATGCAGGTGCAACTGCGTCCCACCAAGGCCCCGGACTTCCACCCGCAACTGAAGGGCGCACCGCTCGGCCCCATGGTGTACGCCACACGCAGCGGCACGGGCACCAAGAAGGTTTTGCTCATTGCCCACATGGACACCGTCTACGCCAAAGGCATGGGTGCGAAGCAGCCTTTCCGCATCGACGGTGACCGCGCTTACGGCCTGGGCATAGCCGACGACAAACAAGGCGTGGCTTTGATCTTGCACGTGGTGGACTTGCTGGCGCGCAGCGGTTATGCCGGCTACGCGGAACTGGGCGTGCTGATCAACGGCGACGAAGAAGTCGGCTCACCGGGCTCCAGCGCTTTCATCACACAGCTGGGCAGTGAGTACGACGCGGTGCTCTCTTTCGAAGGCGGTGGCAGCGCCACGGCCACGGGTGACGACATGGTGCGCCTGGCCACGAGCAGCATCGCCATCGTGGAGATGAAGGTCACTGGCAAAGCCAGCCATGCCGGCTCTTCGCCGCACCTGGGGCGCAACGCGCTGTATGAGCTGGCGCACCAGATGCTGAAGAGCCGGCAGTTTGGTGACCCGGCCAAGGGCCTGCAAATCAACTGGACGGTGGCCAACGCGGGTGAGTCGCGCAACGTCATCCCGGCGGAAGCGACCGCCATTGCCGACGTGCGCTCGCTCACCAACCAGGACCTCGACCTGATGGAAGCAGCGCTGAAAAAGTCCATCGAGGACAAACTCATCCCCGACACCCAGATCAACCTGAGCTTCTACCGCAGCCGCCCAGCATTTGTGGCCAATGCAGCGGCTCGTGCACTGGCGCAGCACGCGGTGCAGGTGGCGGGCGAAATCAAGCTGCCACTGACCATTCGTGACCGCGCTACCGGCGGCGGCACCGATGCTGCTTTTGCCGGCCTGCGCCCCAAGGGTGGTGTGCTTGAAAGCTTTGGGCTGCGCGGATTTGGAGCGCACTCGAACGACAACGAATACATCCTGGTGTCCAACGTAGTGCCGCGCTTGTACCTGGCCACACGCATGGTGATGGATGTAGGGCGGGGTGACGTGAAGTGGTGAGTGTGGGGTCGCCTCTGGTTGTGCAGCGAATACGTTGAGGTTTTCTAAAACGCGCGCCTGAATGCCTTTGTCAGCGCGCGTTTCGAAAACGGTGTTGGCAGAGATTGCTCAATTCGGAATGCTGATGACGTTGGTGCCGCTGATGTCGATGCGGTCTGCCGCCGCCGGGGCGGCGACGAAGTTGGGCACCTGGGCCGCCGTGATGGCGGGCGCGGCACCCGGGGCGCCACCACGCGGTGTGGTGCGAACCACCTGGCTTGGCGGCAAGGCGGTGCCGCTGCTCAGCTTGGCGAACATGGCGTCCATGGCGCGGTTGAAGTAGACGTGCAGCGGCACGAAGCGGGTGTCGAAGCCCGAGAAGGGCAAGAAGGTGTCGAAGTGCTGGGCATTCACCACCTCGACATAACTCAGCTGGCTGGCCGCCCCTTCGGCACTGCGGTTGAAAGCCGTGTAGGCGCGCGCTGCGTGGTTGGGCGGCACCAGCGCGTCGCTGCGCCCGGTAACGATCAGGCTGGGCTTGCCACGCAAGTTGCCGTTAAGCAAGGCCTCGGCCATGCCCGCACGCACGGCCTGGCTTTGCGCCAACGTCGG
>JANNMQ010000794.1:0-5918 GCA_031398045.1 Rubrivivax sp. | reverse complement strand
GGCTGAACCGCGGCCTGGACGGCTACCGGCTGGACGCCGTGCCGCACCTGATCGAGAGCAGTGCGAAGGATTGGAACGACCAGCCGCAAAGCCGGGCCATCACCAGGCATTTGCAGGACCTGATCAAGCAGTACCCGCGACGTTACGTGGTGTGCGAAGCTACAGCCAGCCCGCAGGACTATGGCGACCCGGCGTTGTGTGGCGGTGCCTTTGCCTTTGGCTACGTGCACCACTTCGTCGGCGCGGCCATGGGCAAGCCTGAATCGGTGCAGGCGGTGGCGAACCACTACCTGAAAGCGCGGCCGACGATGGCCACGTTTGTGTCGAGCCACGACATTTTCGCCGGCCGCCGCTTGTGGGACCAGGTGGGTGGCGATGAAACACGCTACAAACTCGCCGCGGCCGCCTACCTGCTGCAACCGGGCACGCCCTTTGTGTACTACGGCGAAGAAATCGGCCAGGCCGGTGTGCACACCTTGCAGGGCGACTTGCCGTTGCGCAGCCCGATGAGCTGGACCGCAGACCCCAGCACCGCCGGCTTCACCACCGGGCAGCCCTTCAGGCCCGTGGCGCCCAACGTGGCCACGCACAACGTGCAGGCGCAAATTCAGAAAGGCGCACGGCGGGACTCGATCTACCACTTCTACAAGGCCATGATCGGCCTGCGCAACCGGCTGCCGTCCATCGCGCGGGGCAGCTACGAAGGCGCCTTTGCGCAAGGGCTGGTGGCCGGCTGGCAGCGCAAATTGGGCGCCGAGCACACGATGGTGCTGATCAACTACGGCACCGACAAAGCCCGCGTGGCCGTGCCGGCGTTGCCGCCCGGTGCGCGGCTGACCACGCTGTGGCCCCGTGGCACAAGCGGCGCAAGCGGCGCACACGTCGCGCCGGATGGCCAGGCGGTTCTGCAGCTGCAGCCGCAAAGCGTTCGGGTGCTGCGCATCTTCCGCTGACCCAGCCTTCACGGGGCATGGGGCGGGGGCGGCAGCTATCATCCGCCGCCCCCAGCAGCCCCCTCATGAACGCCCCCGCCGTCTCACTCAACAACGCCCAGATGCAGGCCGTGCATCACCTGGAGGGCCCGTGCCTGGTGCTGGCGGGTGCGGGGTCGGGCAAAACGCGGGTCATCGTGCACAAGATTGCGCGGCTGCTGCAGCAGGGCCTGGGCCCGAAGCAGATTGCCGCCATCACCTTCACCAACAAGGCCGCGGCAGAGATGCGTGAACGCGCCAAGGCGCTGGTGGGTCCGCGTGCGGCCAAAGACCTGGCCATCAGCACCTTTCACTCGCTGGGTGTGCGCATGCTGCGCACCGACGGCTCCCGCGTGGGGCTGAAACCCAACTTCAGCATCCTGGACAGCGACGACGTGGCCCATGTGCTGAAAGACGCCGGCAGCTGCAGCGACAACGCGCTGGCGAGACGCTGGCAGTGGACTATCAGCCTGTGGAAGAACCAGGGTCTGGACGCTGACGGCGCCGAAGCCGCCGCAGCCGACGACGACGAACGGGTGGCCGCGCGCGTGATGCGCCTGTACCAGGAACGGCTGCAGGCCTACCAGGCGGTGGATTTCGACGACCTGATCAAACTGCCGCTGGTGCTGCTGCAGCGGGATGACGAAGTGCGCACGCGCTGGCAGCAGCAGTTCCAGCATGTGCTGGTCGACGAATACCAGGACACCAATTCCGTGCAGTACGAACTGCTGAAGGCGCTGGTGGGCGAACGTGCCAACTTCACGGCCGTGGGCGACGACGACCAGAGCATCTACGGCTGGCGCGGCGCCACCATAGACAACCTGAAGCGGCTGCCGCTGGACTTTCCGCAGCTCACCGTGATTGCGCTGGAGCAGAACTACCGCAGCACCGGGCACATCTTGCAAGCCGCCAATGCGGTGATTGCACGCAACCCGAAGATCTTCGAGAAGAAGCTGTGGAGCGAATTCGGCGACGGCGAACCGGTGCGGGTGCTGGAATGTGACGGCGAAGAACACGAAGCCGAACGCGCGGTGGCGCGCATCCAGAGCCTGCGCGGCGGCACTTCAGGCACGGGACTTTTAGGAGCACATGAGCCGCTGAAGTTCAGCGACTTTGCGGTGCTGTACCGCGCCAATCACCAGGCGCGGGTGTTTGAACAGAAACTGCGTGCCGCCCAGATACCCTACAAAGTGAGCGGCGGCCAAAGTTACTTCGACCGCGCCGAGATCAAGGACCTGTGCGCTTGGTTGCGCCTGCTGGTCAACCCCGACGACGACCCCGCATTCCTGCGCGCCTGCACCACACCCAAGCGCGGCATCGGCCACCAGACGCTGGCCAGCCTGGGTGAATTTGCGTCACGCTGGAAGATCAGCCTTTTTGAAGCGCTGTTTGCACCCAGCCTGGCCGCCGCGCTGAAGGGCCGCGCCATCGACGCGCTACAGGAATTCGGCCGTGCCGTGAACGATCTGCAGCACCGCGCTGCCCGCACCAGCGGCGCTGAAGACGCCAAGGCACTGCTGCTCACTTGGTTGGTCGACATTCGCTACGAGCAGCACCTATTCGACAGCGAAGACAGCGAAAAACTGGCCAGCGCGCGTTACGGCAACGTGCTGGACTTCGTGGACTGGATCGCACGCCGCTGCGGCGGCGACATCACGCAAGAAGGCGGCAGCACTTTCGAGGGCGAACGCCAGACCGTGCTGGACGTGGCGCAGACCATCAGCGTCATTCTGAGCCTGGCCGACCGCAACGAAGACCAGGACGTGGTGACGCTGTCCACACTGCATGCTGCCAAAGGCCTGGAGTGGCCGCACGTGGTGCTGGCCGGCATCAACGAAGGGCTGTTGCCGTTCAAGAGTGGCAGCGAAGACCAGAACAGCGACGTCACGCCCGAACGGCTGGAAGAAGAACGCCGCCTGATGTACGTGGGCATCACGCGCGCGCGCACCACGCTGGTGGTCAGCACGCTGCGCCGGCGCAAAAAGGGCCGCGACACCATCGTGGGCATCCCCAGCCGTTTCATTGCCGAAATGAAGCTGGACGAGGCCAAGTCCAAAGAAGACCCGCGCGAGCGGTTGAAGAAGTTGCGCGCTGAATTGGCGGCGCGCAGCAGCCGCGTACCGGCGGCCTGAGCAGCGCCGCCTGCTTCCACGTGCGGCGCCTTCGCTGCCCAGCGCATTACATCCCTTTGAACAACCCGGTGTAGCTGCGGCTCACTTCCAGCTGTTCGCGGTGCCCGCGCACACTGACGATCTGGCGGCCGCGAAAGTCGCGCGTCACGCCGGCGATGCACTTCACGTTGACCAGCGTGCTGCGGTGAATCTGCCAGAACTGCTGCGGGTCCAGTTCGTCTACCAGTTCCTTGATGGGCTTGCGAATCAGCGCCTCTACTTGCGCCGTCTGCACACGGGTGTACTTTTCATCGCTGATAAAAAACAGCACCTCGTCGACCGCAATCATCTGTAGGACCTGGCCGACGGTGGCTTGTATCCATTGCAGCCGCTGTGGCGTGCCGCCCGGGTTCAGGCGCGCTGACAGCTGGTGCAGCAGTTGCTGCATCTGCGGGCCGCTGGGGCCTTCATGGGTGGCATTGGCATCTCCTCGCGCGGCCAGGCGCTTCTTGATGCGTTGCACCGTCAGCGCCAGCCTTTCGCGCTCGGCAGGCTTCAGCACGTAGTCAGCCGCGCCTTGCTCAAAAGCCTCGACGGCGTATTGGTCGTAGGCGGTGATGAACACCACTTCGGGCAGCCATTCGTCTTCGTCATCGGCGCCCGGTCCTACGGTGGCTGCGGCACGCGGCGGCAGTTGTGCAATCTGCCTTGCCGCTTCCACCCCCGTCAGCCCGGGCATGCGGATGTCCAGGAACACGATGTCAGGTCGGTGTTCTTGCACCAGCTGCACCGCCTCCAGGCCGTTTTTGGCCTCGGCCACGATCTGCAGTTCGGGCCAGACCTCCAGCAAGCGGGCCCGCAGCTGTTCGCGCATCAACCGTTCATCGTCGGCCAGCACGGCGCGCGGGTGATCAAGGGTGTAATCGTTCATGCGTTGAACAGTCCTGAAAAGGCCCACGAAAAAGATCAAGCGCTGCCAGTGTCTAGGCCGCAGCCGGCACAGCAGCGCGCGCCGACTTGCGCCGCACCAACCACCACCAAACCCCCCAAGCAGGCAACCACAGGGGTGACAACACCAAGGCGGCCACGGCGCCTGCCAGCAACACAGTGGCCAACACCACCACCACCACAGCCGCCAACACGGCCAGCACCAGCACCGGCAACAGCGTCATCACACCCAGCACGGCCAGCACCAAGCTCACCACCAGCGCCACCATCCCCAGCGTCAAGCCACCCACCGTCAGCTCGTCCAGCTGCCAGTGCCAGTCCACGCTGCCCAACCAAGGCCAAAACTGTTGCAGCGCCTGGGCCAGGCGCGTCAGCGCGTCGGAAATAGGGCGCAGCACGTCCTGGCCTTGGACGGTGACCTGCCAGACTGGCGGCAACTGCTGAAACAAAGCCACCACCAAGGCCGCTGTGGCCGCGGCCAAGAGCATCAGCAAGACGGCGGCGGCCAGCAGCAGCCAAGGCCACAGCCGCCGTCGACGGTGAGGCACGGCAGCCGATGGCACTGCAGGGGCCGCAGGGGTCGCAGCACGCGCAGTGGCCGCCCCGGCGTCATCACCCCGTCCAGGCTCGATGTGGTTGTGCACGTTCATTCACCCATTCCCGCTACGGTTCTGTACGGCACGGTGACGGTCACCACCGTACCACTGGGTTGGTTTTCAGCCACCGTCAATGCCGCCTTGGGGCCATACAACAACTGCAACCGCTCTCGGATGTTGGCCAGGCCCACACCCGTGCCAGCGGTGGGCGCCTTGCCAAAACCCAGCCCGGTATCGGCCACCGTCACCTGCAACTTGCCATGCACAATTTCTGCGGCCACACGCAGCTTCCCACCTTCGGCCTTGGGCTCCAGCCCGTGTTTGATGGCGTTTTCAACCAGCGTCTGAATCATCATGGCCGGGAATTCGGCCGACAGCAAGCCGTCGGGCACCGCGATGTCGGTCACCAGGCGCTCTTCCATGCGCACCTTCAAAATTTCCAGGTAGGGCTTGATGACGGCCAACTCGCGCCCCAGATCGCGCGGGCTGTTGTTGCCGGCTGTGCTGGCTTCGCGCATGGTGGGCATGCTGGCGCGCAGCAGTGCAATCAGGTTTTTCTGCATCTGGCTGGCGCGTGGCGGGTCGGTTTCTATCAGGTGGTCGATGCTGGCCAGCGTGTTGAACAGGAAATGCGGTTCCACCTGTGCTTGCATGGCGGCCATGCGGGCCTCCACCACCTGCCGCTTCAGTGATTCGGCCTCGGCCGTTTCGGTGGCCTGGGCGGCCTTCACTTCGGCCTGCATGCGGCCCTTGTAGGTGATCTTGATGATGGCCGAGGCAGCCACCCAGAACAGCGTGAACTGCATCAGGAAGTCACCGATGCCGACACGCGTGATGCGCGTCGAGCGCCGCGGTTTACGTTGCTGTCCCGTCAATTCTTCGATCGCCGCCTGGGCGTCGTTGCGCGCTGCTTCGGCATCGCGCCGGGCCCCTTCGGCATCACGCTGAGCCTCTTCGGCTTCTCTGCGCGCTTCGCGCACGGCGTTTTCGATCTCCCGTTTGGCTTCTTTAACAGCGCGGACGATGTCTTCCTTGATGACCAAGTCGTCGCCGGCCGCGATGGGCGCCGCGTCCCGGGCTGCAGCGTCTGCCGATGCGGCCGAAGCCGCTGAACCTGCCGCCGCCGCGGGTTTGGTTCTGATGCGCACACCGTCTTTGCCTATCGATATCTCGACGCCGCCTTTGCCGTTTTTGCCCGGCGCGGTTTCGATGTGCAGGGGTGCCTCGGGTGGCGCCGGGCTGGTTTTGGGTGTGGGGGGCAGCGGCGGCACCACCACCACGCGGGGGCTGTT
>JANNMQ010000703.1:0-4941 GCA_031398045.1 Rubrivivax sp. | reverse complement strand
CAACTGCGCTTCCAGCGCCCGCAGCACGCGCAGCACACCCACGGGCTTGTCGCCACGTGTGTAGAAGGCCTGGATCTGGTCGGCGCTGATGGGCGCTTGCTCACGCGCCACCCAGTCGGCCAACGTGGCGCGCTGCACCGTGCCCAACAAGTGGCAATGCAGTTCCACTTTGGGCAGCGCGTGGAAGAAGCTTTCGTTCAACACCGGTGCGGCAGGTGCCGGGGCGGGCTTCATGCCAGGCCTTTCAGCAGCAGTTGGGTGGCCCAGTCCAGCACACGCGGGCCGTCGGCGGTGACAGCCACTTCGGCATTCGGCTGCGCTCGCTGCGGCACCCGCAATTCACACACCGTCATGCCTCGGGTGTGGCGGCCCTGCAATTCCACGTCCACACGTGCCGGCTGCAGCTTGAACCACTCCGGGTGCGCCAGCCAGGCCACGGGCGTGGGGTCGTACAGTGCGCTGCCAGCGCGGCCCCGGCTGCGGCCGATGTCGATATAAGCGTCCAGGTGGTCGGTGAAGATGCACGCAGCATCGCTGTGCAGCGCGCGCAGCGCCGCCACCTGCGCGCCTGTCACCTGCACCTGACGGCAAACCTCAATGCCAAACAAGCGCGTCTTCACGGCCGGCCGCGTGGCCATGGTGTCCAACACCTGGGCCGCCGCTTCGGGGTCGGCGTAGAGGTTGAACTCGGCCACCGGTGTGGTGTTGCCGGCACCCAGGCTGCCGCCCATCACCACCAGTTGCGCCAGCAGGCCCGGCAGATCAGGCGCGCGCAAAAAGGCAGTGGCCACGTTGGTCAGCGGGCCGATGGCCAGCAGCGTGATGCGGCCGGGATGGCGGCGCACACAGTCGATCAAGGCATCCACACCGTGGGCGGCTTGCAGCAGGCTGCCGGCTGCCGGCAGGGCCGCGCCCGTGCTGCGCAGGCCCGCCACACCCAGCACGTCTTGCGCCGTCACCTGCGGCTGCAGCAGCGGTTGGCCGCAGCCGGCATGCAGCGGCGTGGCCCAGCCGTGCAGCGCGTGGATGCGCTGCGCATTGGCCAACACGGTGGGCAGCGGCGCATTGCCGGCCACCACGCTGACACCGTGCAGCCGCACGGCAGCATCGGCTTCCAGCAAGGCCCAGGCCATCCAGTCGTCAAAGCCAGGGTCGGTGTCGAGCCAGATGTCTTTCATCGTGTGTTTCCGCTGTTTCAGTGCTGCGGGTGCGCCACTTGAACTAAGGGCTGATCAACGCAGCCCGGGCGGCATCCAGTTGCACGCCCACCGTATCGCCTTCCAGCCATTGCGCATCGGGCGCAGCCATGCCCTTGATCGGGCCCAGGGCCGTGTCCACCAGGTACTCCACCGTTTCGCCCAGGTAACTGCGCGCCAGCACCCGGCCGCGCCAATGGCCAGCCTCTGCGGCCACCACCGGTACGGCCGATGGCCGCCACGCCAGGTGAGTGACATGCGGTGGAATGACTGCCATCGACCCGGCCACACCACCGCCATCTGGCGCGCCCTGCAACACGCCCTGCACCACAGGCAGCAGGTTTTCGTAACCCATGAAGCGCGCCACAAAAGGTGTGGCCGGGTGCGTGAACAAAACATCCGGCGCGGCGTCCTGTTCGATGCGGCCCTCGCGCATCACCACCACGCGGTCGGACAGCGCCAGCGCCTCGTCCTGGTCGTGCGTGACGTAGAGCATGGTGATGCGCAATGCACGCTGCAGGCGGCGCACCTCGGCGCGCATTTCCAGGCGCAAGGCCGCGTCCAGATTCGACAGCGGTTCGTCCAGCAGCAGCAGGCGCGGGCGTATCACCATCGCACGCGCCAACGCCACACGTTGCTGCTGGCCACCCGACAGCTGCGCCGGCAAACGGGCGGCAAAAGTCTGCAGGCCCACCGAGGCCAGCGCTTCGTCCACTCGCTGCTGCAGTTCAGCCGCCGCCACGCGGCGCAGGCGCAAACCGAAGGCCACGTTGTCCCAGGCCGACAGGTGTGGGAACAGCGCATAACTCTGGAACACCAGGCCGATGTTGCGCTGGTGCGCGGGCAGCTTGGTCACGTCCTGGCCACCGATCACGATACGCCCGCCCCGCAGTGGCAACAGCCCGGCCACGGCGCGCATGGTGGTCGTTTTTCCGCAGCCTGATGGGCCCAGCAGCGACACCAGTTGCCCGCTGCTGACCTGCAGGTTCAGCCCTTGCACGGCAGCCGGCGCACCGGCTTTGCCGTAGCCCAGCGTCAGGTCTTGCAGTTGCAGGTCGCTCATCGTCTGCTTTCAGACATAGCGGCTGATGCCCAGCAGCTTTTCGGTGGCGGCCACCACCGCGATGGTCATCAACACCAGCAGCGTTGACAGTGCGGCTATCGAAGGGTCGTAACTGGTCTCCATGTAGCTCATCATCTCGATGGGCAGCGTGCTGACGCCCGGGCCGGTGAGAAACAGGCTCACCGGAACCTGGTTGAACGAGGTGATGAAAGCCAGCACCGCAGCCGCAGCAAGGCCACCACGTATGTTGGGCAGCACCACCTTGGTGAAGGCCTGCAGCCTGGTGGCGCCCAGCGAGACGGCCGCGTCGTCGATGTCGGTGCGCAGGTTGGCCAGGCTGGCCCCCACCACACGCACGGCGTAGGGCACCAGCAGCGCCGTGTGGCCCACCAGCAGGCTGGCCAACACCGGCAGCTGGTAGAGCAGCACCATGTGGTTCAGCAGCGCCAGTCCGACGATGATGCCGGGCACGATGAGCGGCAGCGTCAACAGCGTTTGCACCCATTCTTGCCCCGGCACACGGTGGCGGCTGAGCGCATAAGCCACAGGCACACCCAGCGCCAATGCGCACAGCGTGCTGCCCACGCCGACCACGATGCTGGTGACAAAACTGTGCTGGAACGATTCCACCGTGAACACATGCAGCACCCAGCGCAACGACCAACTGCGGGGTGGAAACACCAGCGTCTCGTCGCCAGAGAACCCGGCGATGAACACCACCGCAAACGGCCCCACCAAAAAGGCCAACGCCAGCAAGAGGGTGGCCAGGGCGGCACGTGAGGGGCGCATCAGGCCTCCGCTTGCGGCGCAACAGCCGGTGCCACCTGCCGTGGTGCCCGCGCGCGCCCCACCCGCCGCAGCAGCTGATTGACGACCACGGTGGTGATCAGCAGCAACACGGCAATCACGCTGGCCGCCGGCAGATCACCACCCAGGTTGACCTTCTGGTACAGCAGCGTTTCCAGCATCAGCACCTTCGGGCCGCCCAGCAAAGCCGGCGTGATGTAGGCCGTGACGCAGCCGGTGAAAACCAGCGTGCCGCCGATGATCAGGCCCTCTTGCGTCAGCGGCAGCGTGACGCGCCAGAACGTCTGCCAGCGGTTGGCGCCCAAGGTCTGCGCGGCGGCCAGCACATCGGTGCCCACGTTTTCCAGCGCAGACACCAGCGACACCAGCATCAGCGGCATCATCAGCTGCAACAAGCCCACAAACACCGCGCCTTCGGTGAACAGCAGCGTCACCGGTTCTTCCACCACACCACTGCCCACCAGCAGCGAGTTGGCCAACCCGTTGCGGCCCAGCAGCACGATCCAGGCGTAGGTGCGTGCGATGGGACTCACCATCAGCGGCAAGATGACCAATGCGGTGAGCAGCCCGCGCCACGGGTGTGCAAGCTTCACCATCGCCATCGCGGCGGGGTAGCTCACGATGGCGCTGACCAGCGTGGCCAGCAGCGCCAGCCGCAGCGTGCGCCCATACACCTGTTGGTGCAGCGGCTCGGCAAAAAAAGCCGTGAAGTTGGACAGGCCCCAAACGCTGTCCACCTGGAATGCGCCGGCCAACAGCGCCAGCACCGGCAGCACAAAAAACAGCGATACAAACACCAGCGCGGGGGCCAACAGGCACCAGGCGGTTGCCGATGCGGGGCGGCTGCTCATGCAGCGGCACTGCAGCAGCTAGAGAGCATTTCGAAGTTCAACACACACCCCACGAGCCGTTCGTACTGAGATTGTCGAAGTGCCTGCACGGTGTTGGCAAGGCTTCGACAAGCTCAGCCCGAACGGGTTGTGTGCGCCCCGCGTACTGGAAACACTGTTGCCACACATCCGACGTTACTTGTTGGCGATCATGCGGTTCCACTGCGTCACCCACATGGCGCGGTCGCGCAGCACGGCCTCGGGCTTCATGAAGACCAGCGAATCGATCTGCGCTTTGCCCCAGGTCAGTGCTTCAGCGGCTTCGGGCTTGGGCTTGATCTCGCGGTTGACGGGTGAATCGGCCAAGTCGTTGGCCAGCGCCAGCTGCACCTCTTTGCTGAGCCAGAAGTCGATCAGCTGGTGCGCCAGGTCGGCGTTTTTGCTGCCCTTGACGATGCTGATGGTGTTCATCATGCCCACCTGCCCTTCTTTGGGCACCACCCAGGCCAGCGGCTTGCCGGTTTTTTTCAGGTTCAGCCAGCCAAAGCGGCCCACCGGCGCTACCCAGGCTTCGTCTTGTGCAAACAGCGCCGTCATCTGTGCCGTCTGCGCGTAGTAGGTCACCACATTGGGTTTCACCTTGGCCAGTTCGGCAAAACCGGTGGCCATGTCGCCGGCAAAGCCACCATGTGCGCGGTCCACCATGAACAGCTGCGCCAGACCCTGGTTGCTGGTGATATTGGCCAGCATCACACGGCCCTTCAGCTCGGGTTTGGCCAAATCTTTCCAGCTGGTGATGGCGCTGCTGGCTTTGTCGGTGCGCACCACCAAGCCCACTGCGTACAGCGTGTAGGCGATGGCTTCGCGGTTGCGCAGCGGATCGCGCGCGAAGTCGTAGACCTGATAAACATCTAGCCCGCGAGGCCGGCCTCCGTTCACAGGCCTATCGTTTGGATTGCGATTCAACCGATGGTGCCCACGAAGGAGGCCGACATGGAACTGTATGCGGGGATTGACTTGCACTCCAACAACAGCGTCGTGACCG
>JANNMQ010000672.1:0-3928 GCA_031398045.1 Rubrivivax sp. | reverse complement strand
GCGAACCGACCAACTGCTGCCCCAACTGAAGGGCCCGCTGCTGCTGGTGCATGGCGCGCGTGACCGGCTGATAGAGCCCAGCCACAGCGCGCGGCTGCAGGCGCTGGTGCCCCAAGCGCAGCGGGTGGTGCTGGACGGTGCAGCCCACAACGACTTGCAGGACTTTGCGGCCTATGGCGAAGCGTTGGCGGCGGCTCTGGCGGTGCTGGCCCCGCGCTGAAGGCGTCAGTACACCCGTGTGGGTGAGATCGGTCCAGCGGCCTGCAATCCGGCGCCGGCATTCGCTGCTGTGCCAGCGGCTGCACCACAATGCAGTTCGTGACGCCATGCCGCCGGCGGCAGAAGCTGCCAGTTCCATCCGCTGGAGTGGCCCGATGACCCAAGCCTCGGCAATTTCTTCTGTTCAGCCACGGCCGCCGCCCACGTGTGCAGGCTACCGTCGGCCAGCGCTGGCGCGGACGGTCACTGTGGCGCTGGTGCTGGTTGGTTGTGCGCTGCTGGCCAGCGCCCAAGGCTTGGCACCGCAGTTCAGCCCTGTCGTTACCTTCGACCCCGACCGCGAAGGCAGCCGCCCACCCACCCTGCGCGCGCTGAGTGCTGCCGAGCTGAAGCTGGCGCGGGAGCGTGCCGACGCCGTGTTTGAGGCCATCAAAACCAGCCCCACTTTTCGCGAACCGCGCGAACGTGTGCACCTGGTGACCAGTTGGGCCACCGTATCACCACAGCAAGCGGTGGAGCAGGCTTTCACGGTCTACTGGTCGGCGCCGAACGACGTGCGCCGGCGCACTGACGGATCGTTATGGCCGGTGCTGGGTGGTGCCCACCGGCTGCTGTATGTCACCAGCAACCGCCCGCCTGCCGCCAGCCATCTGGAAGACCGCGCCACGCGCGGCAACTTCAGCCGCAGCGCAGGCCTGCACGGGCTGCCGAACGACGTGTTTGCAATGCCACGTGTGTTGGGCCAGGCCGGTGGTGGCACGGTCTACGCCGACATGATCATCCTCACCCGCGATGGCCGCAGCGCACTGGCGCCAGTGCCGCTGGGCCCTTTGCTGCAGACCGAGGCGAAACGGCTGGGCCAGGTGGTGGCGGCACAAGAGGCGGGTTTTGCCCACTCGATGCGTGAACTGGAAGCGTCGATGACACCACCGGCCATTGCTGCGCGCCGCACCAAGCGCCAGGAGCGCTGGCAGACCGAGACCCGCGACCCCGCTGCCCTGGCCCAGCGCGTGGACGCAGCCGAACGCAGCGACGCGTCAGACTACGGGCGCCAGAAGGAACGCATGACGGCGCCGGCCACGCGCGACCCCAAAAGTGTGTGGTGGGGGCCGCGCCTGGCGTTGGAGCAGGCGCAGTCGCGCCTGGCCGCGCTGGAAGCTGCAGGGCGCGAGGCGCCGGCCTGTGGCCGCGTCGACAGCGCTTATTCGTCGCCCTTCGACGTTCGCTACGAAGCGCTGGCAGGGGCCGTTGGTGACTGCGTGCCGATGGTGCAAGTGCGGCCCGACCTGATCGACGCCAAGCGGCCCAGCAGCGAGGTGCAGTTGCTGACCGTGTGGTCGCGCGAAAGCCTGTGCGGCCTGCCGCTGGCCGGCGGCCAGGCGGTGCAACGTGGCCTGTGCGAACAGGCCGTGCCCTTGCTGCGCGAGATCGACTGGGCAGCGCTGCGGCATGCGCTGGGCTGGTAGCGGCGCGGGCCCTTGCCCCATCGGCGCCGCCTCAGTACCCTGCCGGCAGGGGATTCACCCAGAAAAACATGGGCGGGCCCCTTCAGACCCCCAGAAACCCCGCCAGCTCAGCGCTGGCCAGCAGCGCCTGTGATTCACCCGCCAGCACCACCTGCCCTTTTTGCAGCACCACCGCGCGGTCGCTTTGCGCCAGCACACGGCGGTAGTCGCGGTCGACGATGAGGGTGGCGATGCCGTCTTTGCGGATTTCGCCAATCACGCGCCAGATCTCGGCCACGATCAGCGGCGCCAGGCCTTCGGTGGCTTCGTCCAGGATGATGAGTTCGGGCTGGGTCATCAGCGCGCGGCCTATCGACAGCATCTGCTGTTCACCACCTGACAACTGCGCGCCCAGATTGGTGAGGCGTTCGGCCAGGCGCGGGAAGGTTTGCAGCACACGGTCGTAGCTCCAGCCTTTACGGCTTGTTGCACCGGCGCCGGGTGGCCGCGCCGCCATCACCAGGTTTTCACGCACGCTGAGGTTCGGGAACACACCGCGGCCTTCGGGCACATAGGCCACGCCGCGCCGCGCCACCTCGTGCGGACGTGACTTGCTGCAGTCGTGCCCGAACAGGTGGATCTGCCCATCGCGCCGTGCCACATGGCCCAGCAGCGTGCGGATCAACGTGCTTTTGCCCATGCCATTGCGGCCCAGCAGGCCCACCGTCTGGCCACGGGCAATCTGCAAGTCCACACCGTGCAGCACGTGGCTGCTGCCATACCAGGCGTGTACGTTTTTGGCGTCGAGGATGGTGTCGCGCCATTCTGGGGTCAGGTCTCTCATTTCACCCATCGCCATGCTGGGGTCAGGTCTCTCATTTCACCCATTGCCGTGGCCCCCCAGGTAGGCGGTTTGCACCTCGTCGTTGTGGCGCACCTCGTCAGGGCTGCCGCTGGCAATGACGGCGCCGTTGACCATGACCGTTATGCAGTCGGCAACCCGAAACACGGCATCCATGTCATGTTCCACCAGAAGAATGGCGTGTTTGGTTTTCAGGTCGGTCAGCAGTGCCAGCATGCGGTCGGTTTCTTCGGCGCCCATGCCGGCCAGCGGTTCGTCCAGCAGCAGCACCTGGGGCGCCGTGGCCAGGCACATGGCGATTTCAAGCTGCCGCTTCTGGCCGTGGCTCAGCAAGCCGGCTTCGCGGTCCGACATGTCTTGCAGCCCGGCGCGTGCGGCGGCCTGCCGGGCGGCTGACACGCTGGCCTCGCAGGCCTGTGCAGGTTGCCACCAGTGCCAGGGCTTCGGTGTCCGCGCCTGCGCGGCCAGGCGGCAGTTTTCCAGCACCGTGAAGCTGGGGTAGATGGTGTTGCGCTGGTAGCTGCGGCCCAGGCCCGCTTGCGCCCGGCGCGGCTGCGTCCAATGCGTGACGTCCTGGCCCAGCAGTTCCACCTGCCCGCTGCTGGGCGGCAGTTCACCCGACAGGATGTTGATCAGCGTGCTTTTGCCCGCGCCATTGGTGCCGATGACGGCATGCACGCTGCCGCGCCGCAGGCTCAGCGAGACCTTGTTGACAGCCACCAACCCGCCCCAGCGGCGCGTGATGTCGCGGCCGCGCAGCAGCACGTCAGATGCTGGGGGCAAAGCGGTGCTGGTCATGGCTGCACCCCCGACGCTTCAGCGCGGCGCGACGCACGGCCCAGCAACTTTTCACGCCACTGCGACGGCAGCCCCACCAGGCCATTCGGCAGCACCGCCACACTGGCGATGATGGTCAGGCCCAGGCCCAGGTGCCAGTGTTTGGCGAAGGCACCGAAGATTGATTCGCTCTTGAAGAATTCCTGCAGCAGCGCAAAAGCGAAAGCACCGATCAACGCACCGCGCAGATGGCCGATGCCGCCCAGGATGATCATGATCAGCACGGCACCCGACAGGTGCCAGCTCATCAGTTCGGGGTTTACGTAGCCGTCTTTCACGGCGAACAAAAAACCCGCCAGCCCGGCCAGAGCGCCCGACACCGTGAAAGCCGCCAACTTGTACGGGTAGGTGGCAAAACCGGTGGCACGCATGCGCTGTTCGTTCACGCGTATGCCCGCCAGCGCGCGGCCGAAGCGGCTGCGCAGCAGCACCGCCAGCAGCACAAACACAGCAGCCATCACAGCCAACGTGAAGTAGTAGATGGAACCGGCGCCGCTGAGTTGCCAGCCCGCGATACCGGGCTTGGCGTTCAGGTAGATGCCATCGGTGCCGCCGCCCAGCGGTG
>JANNMQ010000623.1:0-2082 GCA_031398045.1 Rubrivivax sp. | reverse complement strand
CCAAACAAAACCCGTGGCGGGTCCAGCGCAATGAAGGCGATCGCCAGCATCACGGCCACCAGCACCACAAAAGGTACGGTTCGCTTGCTGCCCACCACCTTGAAGCTGTAAAACGGGGCATTGGTCACCATCGACAGGCCGGCAAATAGCGTGATACCAAAAGCGGTCCAGGTCACCCAGGGGATGCGCGACACACCCTTGAAACCCGCGTCGTCCATCACCCAGATGAAGCTCATCACGATGGCAGCAGCAGCTGGGCTGGGCAGGCCCTGGAAAAAGCGCTTGTCCACCACGCCAATGTTGACGTTGAAGCGCGCCAGCCGCAACGCGGCACCGGCAATGTAGACAAAGGCCGGTATCCAGCCGGGTTTGCCCATGTCTTTCAACGCCCAGATGTAGACAATGAGCGCAGGTGCAGCGCCAAAGCTGACCATGTCGCTTAAAGAGTCCATCTGCTCGCCAAACGCGCTTTGCGCGTTGGTCATCCGCGCCACGCGGCCGTCCAGGCTGTCCAGCACGGCGGCACAAAAAATGGCGATGCAGGCCACTTCAAAGCGGCCATTCATCGCCATCACGATGCCGTAGAAACCTGAGAACAGCGCCGCCAGCGTGATGGCGTTGGGCAACACATAGATGCCCTTGCGCCGGGCACCGGTGGGTTGTGGCCCTTCTGAAGGATCTTCGTTCATGCCCAAAGCATAACCCCGGCTTGCAGGGCTGCAGGCCGGGAACCAACTTCAGCGCTGCGACCGCACACGGCGCAAACGAGCATCAGCCTGCCGTCAGTTGCGTGAACGGTCCACCAGCTTGTTGGCCTTGATCCACGGCATCATGGCGCGCAGCTTTTCACCCACCACTTCAATCGAGTGCTCGCTGTTCAAACGGCGGCGGCTGGTCAGCGTGGGCGCACCGGCACGGTTTTCCAGGATGAAGCTCTTGGCGTATTCGCCGGTTTGGATGTCGGCCAGCACCTGCTTCATGACCTTCTTGGTTTCGCTGGTGACGATGCGCGGGCCGGTGACGTATTCACCGTACTCGGCGTTGTTGCTGATGCTGTAGTTCATGTTGGCAATGCCGCCTTCGTAGATCAGGTCAACGATCAGCTTCAGCTCGTGCAGGCATTCAAAGTAGGCCATTTCAGGGGCGTAACCGGCTTCCACCAGCGTCTCGTAGCCGGCCTTGATCAGTTCAACCGTGCCACCACACAGCACCGCCTGTTCACCGAAGAGGTCGGTTTCAGTTTCTTCGCGGAAGTTGGTTTCAATGATGCCGGCCTTGCCGCCACCGTTGGCCGCGGCGTAGCTCAGCGCCAGGTCACGCGCCTTGCCGCTCTTGTCGGCATGAACCGCAATCAGGTGCGGCACGCCACCACCTTGGGTGTAGGTGTTGCGCACGGTGTGGCCAGGGGCCTTGGGCGCCACCATCCACACGTCCAGATCTTCACGCGGCACCACTTGGCCGTAATGCACGTTGAAGCCGTGCGCAAAAGCCAGCGATGCGCCCTTCTTGATGTGCGGCTCCACATCGTTTTTGTAGACCGAGGCAATCTGTTCGTCGGGCAACAGGACCATCACCACGTCAGCCACGCTCACGGCTTCAGCCACTTCGGCTACCTTCAGGCCGGCCTTTTCGACCTTGCTCCAGCTGGCACCCCCCTTGCGCAGGCCCACCGTGACCTTGACACCGCTGTCGTTCAGGTTTTGTGCATGCGCATGGCCTTGTGAGCCATAGCCGATGATGGTGACGTTTTTGCCCTTGATCAGGCTCAAGTCGGCGTCTTTGTCGTAATAGACCTTCATGGGGTTCTCCGTTGCTGTGGTCAGGTGAGGGGGGAGGATGATAGGAAAGGCGCTGCGCGCGAGAGCCGACGCTCAGACTCTCAGGATGCGCTCGCCGCGGCCAATGCCGCTGGCGCCCGTGCGCACGGTTTCAAGAATGGCAGCACGGTCGATGGCCTGCAAAAACGCGTCGAGTTTGGAAGAGTCGCCCGTCAATTCGATGGTGTAGCTTTTGTCGGTGACGTCGATGATGCGGCCGCGAAAGATCTCGGCCATGCGTGTCATCTCTTCGCGTTCCTTGCCC